>JAEEIC010000046.1 GCA_016281165.1 Bacillota bacterium
ACGGCCTGAAGCTCTCTGTTGAGGCTCCTGGTGCCGAGAAGGTCTTTTTTGGTGGGCGTCAGGACCTGGATATCAGAGAAAGGATCGAGCTCTTTATAGAAGGCGGGGAGCCTTTTCGCGCAAAGCTCCTTTATCAGGGTCAGAACTTCGCCCTGATCGGCCTTCTCCATGAGGAAGAAATCGCTGTTCTTCTCGTTGAACACGGGGTATTCGCCCCGGTTGACCGCGTGGGCGTTGGTGATGATGGCGCTCTCCTCGGCCTGGCGGAAGATCTCGGTGAGCCTGGTCGAGTGTATGGTATCGCTCTCGATTATGTCTTTGAGGACGCTGCCGGGGCCCACGGATGGCAGCTGGTCGGCGTCGCCCACCATTATGAGCCTGGTGCCGGGCCTGATGGCTGCCAGTATGGCGGACATGAGGATGATATCGACCATCGACATCTCGTCGATGATGACGCAGCCGCAGTCAAGGGGGGAATCCTCGTCCTTCATGAAGCGCATGCGGTCTTCGCCCTCTATGTAGGTCGCCTCGAGCATGCGGTGGACGGTGGAGGCCTTCTGGCCGGTCGCCTGGCTCATGCGCTTGGCAGCCCTGCCGGTCGGGGCGGCGAGGAGGGTCTTTATGCCCGTGCCCTCGAGCACAGCCAGAAGGGTGTTTATGATGGTCGTCTTGCCCGTGCCGGGGCCGCCGGTGATGACCGAGACTCCGTTCTTAAGGGAGGAGACGACGGCGCTCTTCTGCTTTTCGGAGAGAGCGATGCCGCTCTCTTTTTCGCTCATGCTGATAAGATACTCGGCGCTGCCGCTTATATGCGGAAGAGGCGCGTGAGCCAGGGCGAAGAGCTTGCCCGCGGCCTGCTGCTCGAGCTCGCGCAGATACCAGTGCATGAGTATCACCCTGCCCTCGAGCCTTTCTTTTATCACCAGGCCGTCCATCACGAGGTCGAAGACGGCGGCGGAGACTGTCTCGCGCTCTACGTCGAGCTTTCCGGCCAGATCCTCGGTGAATTCGTCCTCATAGGCGAAGGTGCTGCCTTCTTCGGTCATATCGTTGAGGGCGTAGAGCACGGCGCTGCGCACTCTTCTGGGATCGTCCGCGGGGATGCCCATCTGTCTGGCGATGGCGTCCGCCCGCAGGAAACCGAAGCCCTCGGCTTCTTCCGTCAGGCGGTAGGGGTCTTCCTCCACGACCTGCGCGGCCTGGGGCCCGTAGGTGCGGAAGAGCTTCATGCAGACGGCGGTGCTGATGCCGTAGCGCGAAAGGGTCATGACCAGATCGGCGAAGCTCTTGTGCTCGTTGTAGCCTTCGACGATGGCCGCGGCCTTCTTTTTTCCTATGCCCGGTACCTCGGTGAGCCTTTCGGGCCGGCCGGAGATGATCTCGGCGGTCTCGTCGCCGAAATGCTCGACGATGATCTTCGCCAGGGCCGGCCCCACTCCCTTGATGAGGCCGCTGGAAAGGAAGGAGACCATGGAGTCGGCGCCTCCGGGCGCGAGCTCCCGGTAGAAAGTAAAAGCGAACTGCCGGCCGAAGCGGGGATGCTCTTTGAACTCGCCCTCGAGCTGGTAGCGCCCTCCTTTGGCCGCTCCCGGCAGGACTCCCGCCGCGGTCACAGGGCCTTCGGAGCATGAAAAGACGAAGACCGAATACCCGTTCTCCTGATTCTGAAATATGATCCTGTCTATGCTGCCCTCGAACGCCTGCTTCATAAAACGACGCTATTCTTTGGAAAAGCTTGGCTTGTACAGGGTGCGTCCGTCGAGAGTGCGCACCCTCTCGGAGAACTCGCCCGGCTTCACGGGAAGCAGGGCCTCCTCGAAGTCGAAGAGCTTGGCGTCGGTCATGTCGAGATAGTGCAGGAGCTCCGCCTCGGGGAACAGAGGCTTTACAGGGCTCCCGAACTCAGGCTCGTAGTGGTGGGAGAGTATCATGTGCTCGAGCATGATCTTCTTTTCCTCGCTCACCCCCAGCTCCTCCGCCATCTTCTCCACGGCCTTCACGCCCTGGGCGATGTGGCCCAACAGCTTTCCCTCGAAGCTGTAGCCCGGGGAGACGCCCAGCTCGTTGGACTGGAGCTCGTTGAGCTTCTCCATGTCGTGCAGTATGACCCCGCAGACCACCCAGTCCTTGTCGAGAGAGGTGTAGACGTCGCAGGCCCTCTCCCCCATCATCAGCATGCGCTTGATGTGATAGAGCAGCCCGCCCAGCTCGGCGTGGTGGTTCTTCATCGCGGCGGGATAATACAGGAGCTTCTTCTTGTTGTCCCTGAGGAACCTGACGGCCATGGACTTGAGCTCCTCGTCGCCTATGCTGATGGCCTTGGCCAGTATGTACTGATACATGGACTCGGGCGCCTCCGGCGCGGCCTTGATATAGTCGTTCATCTCCAGCTGATCGCTCTGGGGATCGTACCTGCGCAGCTTGCCTATGCGCAGCTGCTTTATACCGTTCCACTCGATGATCTGGGCCCTGACCTTGACCAGGTCGCCCTCGCTGATGCCGCTGAACTCCGCTGATTCGCTCTCGCTGACGTCCCACTTCTTGCCGTTGATCTCGCCGCTGCTGTCGCCCAGGGTCACGTCGAAATAGAGCTTGCCGTTGGCCCCGGTCTTGAGGCTCGCCGCCCTCACCATGAAGAATTCGGTCAGATTGTCTCCGGTCTGCATGTCCGCTATGTAAAATTGTTTGCTCATGATCTGATATTGCTCCTGTTTTGTGAGATATTACGCGCTTTATTATATACCCTCGGCCGCCCCTTTGAACAGGAGGCCCGCGAAAATACTGCGCGGCGGGCGTCTTATTTCCATATCATATTATTTATGGCATATATTACCATATTAGAGCGCGAAAGTCAAGGCCTCCCGCGCGCCTCTCCTTCCGGCGCGCCGCGGCCGCCCGCGGCTCCTCTTCACGGCTTAAGGCTTGCACTCAAAGGCCTTTTGTGCTTTAATCATCGAGTAAGATATCGATCATCTGAGTTTACGGAGGCAGATCCTATGGACGAATTCGTACTTAAAGCAGCCGCGCTCAGCCCCAGAGAGGTGCTGGCCGATCCCATGCAGAACGCGCGCATACAGGCCGAAGCCGCGAGAGACGCGGCGCAAAGAGGCTGCAATTTCATAGTCTTCCCCGCCATGAGCATCACGGGCTCCACCTGCGGCGACCTTTTCCGCTCGCAGAGGCTCATCAGAAAGTCCCGGGAGGCCCTCGACCTTCTGGTCCAGCTGACGGCAGATCTTGACGCCGTCATCGTCACCGGCGTCTGCGAATCGCTGCAAAGCAAGGCGGCGGTCATATACAAAGGGAACCTGAGGATACTCAAGCCCGGACACGTGAGCTGCCCGCTCATGGATTTCATGGTCTTCATAGGCAGCTGCCAGGCCAAGAGCATCGAAAAGGACGGCATCATCGCCTTCCTCGACTCATCGCCCATGCTGGCCGCCGACGGAAGAGAGCTGCCCTCCTACCTCGCCTCTCTCAGCGCCGAGAGCGAAAGCTTCATAGTCTACGCCAACTCGGGCCCCTGGGAGAGCACCGGCGAAGGCGTCTACGACGGCATGTGCGTGATCGCGGACAAGGGCAAGATCACCGCCTGCTCCCCCGCCCTCTCAAGGAGCGGGAGCTACGCCATCGCGGGCCGCGGCCAGGAGGCCGTCTGCCCCATAAGAAAAGATTACAGCTTCTCGCCTAAAGACCCCTTCGTCCCCAAGGGAGAAGAGGACGCCCTGGAGTACTGCTTCCAGATACTCGAGATGCAGGCTACGGCCCTCGCGGAGAGACTGCAGAGAGCTTACAGCGGCAAGGCCATCATCGGGGTCAGCGGAGGCTCGGACTCCACCCTCGCTCTGCTGGCGGCCTCAAGAGCCATGGAGCTTCTCGGACGCCCCTCCACCGACGTGCTGGCGGTGACCATGCCGGGATTTGGCACCAGCGCCCGCACGAAAGGCAACGCCTGGGCCATGATGGAAGCCCTGGGCTGCGACATCAGGGAGATACCCATCTCCGACAGCGTGATGCAGCACTTTAAAGATATCGGGCAGGATCCCGAGCTGCGCGACGTCACCTACGAGAACGCCCAGGCCAGAGAGAGGACCCAGATCCTCATGGACCTCGCAAATAAGGAGGGCGGACTGGTCGTGGGCACCGGCGACATGTCGGAGGCCTCGCTGGGCTGGTGCACCTACAACGGCGACCATATGGCCATGTACTCGGTCAACTGCGGCCTCACCAAGGGCCTGGTCAAGGGAGTCATCAAGGCCGCGGCCGACAGCCTCTCCAGCCCCTCCTCGCCCTTCAGCGGCGACAAGGACGTAAAAAAACTGGCCGACTGCCTCTACGACGTGCTGGACACTCCGGTCTCACCGGAGCTGCTCCCCACCGACGACAAAGGCGACATCGCCCAGATAACGGAAGACAATATAGGGCCCTACGAGCTGCACGACTTCTTCCTCTACCACAGCCTCATGGGCCTCGACCCGCAGGATATACTCGACCTCGCCCAGGACGCCTTTAAAGACAGCTACGACAGGGAGACGGTCGCCAAGTGGCTCAAGACCTTCATGCGCCGCTTCTTCAGCCAGCAGTTCAAGAGGAACTGCAGCCCCGAAGGACCGCAGCTGGTGCAGGTGAGCCTCTCGCCCAGAGGGGCCTGGAAGATGCCCTCCGACGCTTCGGGGAGCCTCTGGCAGGACCTGAACGTATGATAAGACGCCGGGGCTAGACCACGACCCGGTCCCTGCCCCCGCCCGCGTCATCAAAATACCTGCCCAGCTCAAAGGGCGGATATATGCCCAGATCGGTCACGACCCCCGCGATGAGCTCGGGCGGCGTGATATCGAAGGCCGGATAATAACCTCTGACACCCTGAGGGGCTGTCCTTACGCCCATGGCGTAAAGGCTCTCCTCGGGGTCTCTCATTTCTATGGTGACTGTGTCGACGGTCGGATGGCCCGGATCCGGCGCCCCGGTGACGTAATAGGGGATGCCGAAATATTCCGCGCTGATGGCGTTCTGCAGGGTCCCGACCTTGTTCACCACGTGTCCGTCCACGCAGATGGCGTCGGCGGCGGTGGTAAAGACGTCTATTTTTTCTTTCTTCATGACGAAGGCCGCCATGTTGTCGGTGATGACAGTGACGTCGAAGCCCATGTCGCGGGCGCAGGTCGCGGTGAGGCGGGCGCCCTGAAAGAAGGGCCGGGTCTCGGGGCAGAAGAGCCTCACGGTCTTGCCTCTTTCGCGGCACTCCTTCAGCATCATGCCGATGATGGTCTCGGCGAAGCAGTGGGTCATCACCGCGCCCCCGTCCGGGAACCTGCTCACAAGATGCTCCGCGATGCGGCCTATGCGCGCGTAGCGCTCGTCGTTCATCTCTATGACCCTGTCCCTTACGGCAAGGGAGGCGTCCCTTCCCTCTTCAAGGGCCTTTTCGGCGGCCCTGAGGGCCTGCCCGCAGACGGTCTCCATGCGCTTGGCGGTAGTGGGCCTGGCGTGGGCGATGGTATCGGCCGCCTTCCTCAGATACTCGAGCTGCTCCTCCTTCTTCATGCCGCGGCACTCAAAGGCGGCCAGAGCGACCCCCATGGGAGCCGCGGTATAAGGCCCGGCGCTCTGGGTCACCATGTCCTTGATCGCCTTCGCGACCTCAAGATGGGTCCCGCAGGTCACGAAACGGGTCTCGGCGGGATATACGCGGCGGTCGAGTATGCGCACCGCCCCGTCCTCGTACAAGGCCACGTTCTCGTATCTGAGCATGAAGGCCAGGCCTTCGTCCTGTCTTTTCATGAGTCTCTTCCTTCCGAAAGCTTTCTATTTTATCTCCTCGAGCCTGTAGATATCGGTCCTGCGCTGCTTCAGCAGGGGGATCTGCTCCCTGGCGGCCTTTATGGCGGAAAGGTCGAGCTCGGTGACGAGCGTACCTTCCTTTTCGTCCAGCTGGGCGACGGTCATGCCCCAGGGATCGACCACTATGCTGTGGCCGTAGGCGTGGTAGGAGCTCTCCATGTCGCGGCAGGGAGAGGTCGCGACCATGTAGACCTGGCTGAACATGGCCTGGGCCCGGTGACAGAGCTCCCAGTGGCGGGGACCGGTGGTGGTATTGAAGGCCGCGGGGCAGAGGACCACGAGCGCTCCCTTAAGGGCCATGAGCCTGATCAGCTCGGGGAAGCGTATGTCGTAGCAGATGCAGAGGCCCATCTTTCCGAATTCGGTGTCGAAGACCGTGACCTGATCGCCGGCGGTAAGAGTCTCGGACTCCATGAAGCGCTGCCCGCCCTTGACGTCGATATCGAAGAGGTGCATCTTGCGGTGCCTGGCCAGCCTCTCGCCCTTCCTGCCGAAGACGTAGGCCGTGTTGTAGACCCTGCCCTCCTCGTCGAGCTCGGGCACCGAGCCGGCGGAAAGATATATGCCGTACTTGGCGGCCAGGGCCGAGGCTCTTGCCGTCATCTCGCCGCCGTCGAGCTGGCCGTAGACGGGAAAGTTCTTCGTCTCGTAGGGGCAGCAGAACATCTCGGGAAGGCAGAGCATGTCGGCGCCGGCCTCTTTGGCCTGCCGGCAGTAATCCTCGACCTGTTCAAAGGCGGGACCGATATCGGTCAATACCCTTAGCTGAGCCTGGAACACCTTGAATCTATCCATATTTATCTCCTTTCACCGCCGCGCCGGGCGGCCTTCTTCTTTTTCATGATTTTAGCAGAAAAACGGCGCTTTGAAAACTCCCGGCGCAAACGAAAAGACGGCAGGGGCCGGGCCTCTGCCGTCTTGAGCGCGGATGCTTTTCAGTTCTCGCTTATTTTCCCAGATGCCTGCAGAGCATGGTGACTACTTCCGCTCTGTAGCAGGATCTCTCCGGAGTGAAGGTAGTGGCGCTGGTCCCTTCGGTGACCTTGTTCGCTACCGCCCAGAGCACGGGCTGATAGTAGTACTCGCCCTCTTCAACGTCGCTGAACGGATTCTCGACGCCGTCGACAGTCTCGCCGTCATACCTGTAGAGGAAGGTGACGACCTGAGCTCTGGTCACGGCCCATTCAGGTCTGAAGGTGGTGGGAGTGGTGCCGTCGGTGATGCCGTTCTGATATGCCCAGAGCACCGCGTCATGATAATACGCGTTGGCGGGAACATCGGTGAAGGGCATGTCTCCGCTGACCTTGGGGCAGCCGGCCGCTCTGTAGAGGAAGGTGACGACCTGAGCCCTGGTGCAGGAGATCAGGGGGCTGAAGTAATGCTCGCTGGTACCGTCGGTGATGCCCTTCTTGAGAGCCCAGTATACGGCGTCATGGTAGTAGGAATCCTTGGGGACGTCGTAGAACTGTTCTGCTTCAGAGGAGGAAGAGCTGCCGCCGGAGCTGCTGCCGGAGCTGCTGCCGGAGCTGCTGTCCTTCTTGAACAGCGCGGTGACGATCAGGTCGAAAGCGGACTTGGTGACAGTCAGCGACTCGCCGTTCTCTTTGTAATCGACGGCGGCGCCGGTGGCGACTTCGATGGCGGAAGCCGTAACGACTTCCCACTTGTCGAACTTATAGCCCTTGTTCGCCTTGGCGGTGAGAGTGA
Organism: Bacillota bacterium; assembly: GCA_016281165.1. Taxonomy (GTDB): domain Bacteria; phylum Bacillota; class Clostridia; order Peptostreptococcales; family Anaerovoracaceae; genus RGIG2707. The sequence continues at coordinate 7,549 of JAEEIC010000046.1, forward strand.
TAGCGGCAGAGGTGGTGACCTTATCGCCGTTGCTCATAGCAGTGCCGTCCATCTCGACAGTGCCGCCCTTGGCGGGATCGATCTTGATCGTGATGGTGTAGAGAGGTCCGTCATTGGGCTGGTCGTCGCCTACCGGCTCGTTCTCCAGAGGCTCCTCGGGATTATCGACGGGGACTACGACCGCTGACGCGGTAGCAGGGGTCACAGTGGCCTTATCGGCGGTCCCGGCAGGCTGTTCCTGCCCGGCTCCGGTCGTGTCGGTATCGGCCCAGACACCCATGGGGAGCAGGCTCAGCACCATCATCAGGGTGATGAGTATGCTCATGATCTTCTTGCTGTTTCTCATTAACGTACTTCTTTCTTTTTAAACTGGAGAAATAATAGTTATCATATCCGCCGCGGCTTCTTGAGATCATGGCACCTGTCCCGGTCCCGGTACGTCCTACGCACACCGGCGCCGTTCATGTCCCATGAAAACAGGACCCGCAACGGGAGTAATTTTACAACCGGAACATCCGGCAGTCAAGGCTAAAATGCTTTATTTTTCAACAGCTACAGACTTTTTTGCGGGTGGGCCTCTGAATAGACCCACTCTGCTTCTCAGCAGTGTAACATTATTTTAACTTTACTTTTTTCTTCCTTCTGCTATCATATTATCTGCACCTTGCGGTGCATCCTCCGAGGGGGCGTAAAGGTTTCGACGGGGGTGCCGAAGCCGGGTAAGCGAGCCGCAGTCGGTCTCAGCTGCGCTAAAATGAGTCCCGTTTAAAAAGAAACGACAGAAACAACAACAGACTCGCATTCGCTGCCTAGTTAGCAGCCTGCGCGTCGGCCGGAGTTCGCCTGCAGGCTCCGTCACCGGCGTCGACTATGCAGGAAAACCCGCGGGGATCTCCCGGTACCCGCGAGAGCTACGGGATAGAGGCTCCCTCAGTCTGCTGACGGACGGCCGGAGCGTCGAAATATAAAGCATCAGCTGCGCTCGGAGAAGACCTTGTGGACGTGCTTTCGGACGTGAGTTCGATTCTCACCGCCTTCACCAAAAATCGGGTCCGGACCACCAGTCGGTCCGGGCCTTTTTTTTAAGCTTAGAGCCTAAAAGCCTTGGGAATACCGGGGTTTCAGGCTCGGGGCAAAACCTCGTTCACCTATGTTTCAGTACCGTTTCAGGCTCAAAAAACTTGGGATTTTACTTGGGATTTGGGATAAAACTTGGGATGAAAATCGACTGATTTTTCCCAACAGGAATGCTGATTCCGGAGTACTTTTTTACAAGACCGCAGCAGGCCGGGATCGCCTATAAGATCTGAGGGTAACAGATCGGGGATGCGTATCGGATCGAGTCCCGACAGCCGACGGGTCAGGGGACAGATGATGCCTGAGCCCTGATGATCTGAAACGGCCGCGGAATGAGGGCTAAGGCCTGACAGTAACCGAGTCAGGATGACCAGATGCAGCCGCGGGGTCAGGGCGCGGGCCGGACCGGCCCATATCCCCGCTTAATGACAAGCCCCGGAGGGAAAGGTCCGACCGGGGCTATGACACTTTATAATATTTTACTGTTTTAGCGTTTATTTTGCAAGGAACCTGTACA
>JAEEIC010000047.1 GCA_016281165.1 Bacillota bacterium
ACAATGTATTTCAAGCTCTGGACCCTCCGCCGGAAATAACAAGATACAGGAGTAGGCAAGATGCTCAACATCGATTCCATTGACGTAAAAATACTTGAGGTCCTGCAGGAGAACGCCAGAGTCTCCATCTCTGAGCTCTCCAAGAGAGTAAACCTCTCCCTTTCGGCCGTGAGCGAAAGGCTCAAGAAGCTCGAAGCCAGCGGCATCATCCTCCAGTACACCACCATACTCAATCCGGAGATACTCAACAAGCAGCTGGCCGCCATCATGATGATCAGCCTCGAGAACCCCTCCCAGCCCGAGGAGTTCCTCAAGTTCGTGCAGGAGAATCCCGACATACTCGAGTGCGACTACATCGCCGGCGAGTACGATTACGCCATCAAGGTCGTGACCTCCAACACCGTGGAGCTGGGCAACATCATGAACCGCATCAAGGGCGTCTCTTCCATCAAGAGGACCCAGACCAACGTGGTGCTCCGCACTCAGAAGCAGCTGCACAGCATCAGCCCCACCGCGACCAAGTAGGACGCGAAGAGCGGGTGCGAAAAGAGCGAATAAAACGAAACGAAGCAGCAGGCCTTAAAAGCCTGCTGCTTTTCTGCTAAAATATACGCGGAGGTCAAGACCCATGAAAAAACGCGCCGTCTTCCGCTGGCTGCTGCTCGCGCCCCTGGGGCTGCTGCTGGCGTTCCTGCTGATATACTCGGGCTTCGCTCTTGAGACCCGCCAGGCCGCCCAAAAGCTGGCCGAGGATCCCGGGGCCTACGGCCATCCCAGCGGCTATACCGCCTTCCTCACCGTGCCCGCCGGCCTTCTTGTCTTTATCGTCCTCTCCGTGACCGGGATCGTGAAGGCCGTGAAGGGGGCCCGCCACAACAAGAGGCTGAGAAGAGCCGAAGAAGAGAGCGGGCAGCGCCTTTATTAGAACTCGTATACCCGCGCCTCGTAGGGCCGGGCCGTGAAGCCTGAGGCCTCCGTGGTCCCGGCGTCCGGCGCCTTAGCGGTGCCGCCCAAAGCCTTCCGGCCGTCCGGTGCGCCGGGCCCGTCCGCGGCTGCGGGACCGTCTGTATCTTTGAGCTCCGCCGGCTCTTCGTAATTGCAGAAGAGGAGCCTCCCCTTCCTTCCCCGCAGATCCTTTGGGAAGGAGAAGCGGCAGGGCTTCGCGGAAAAGCTGCAGACGACGAGCAGTATCCTTTCGCCCAGGCGCCTCTCGTAGACGTAGAGCCTGCGGCTCCCCGGCATCAGCTCCCTGTAATCCCCATCGCGAACTATCTCGCTCCCGGTACGGAAATGTATCAGCGCCCGGTAGAAGTTCAGCACCGAAGCGGGGTCCTCCGCCTCGTCCGCGGCGTTTATGCTCTTATAGTTCTCATTCACGTAAAACCAGGGCTCGCCCTCACTGAAGCCGGCGTTCTTTTCGCCGCTCCACTGAAAAGGCGACCTCGAATTGTCGCGCGTCGCCCGCTGCACTATCTTCAGCACCGCCTTTTTGGGCAGGAAGCGCGCCGCGCCCTCGTATATCTTCTTCGCGATGCAGTCCTCGTACATGGAGATATCGGGCAGGGCGAAATTCGTCATGCCCAGCTCCTGGCCCTGGAAGATGAAGGGCGTCCCCTGCTGCAGCAGAAAACAGGCGGCCAGCATCTTGGCGCTCTCGTCATGGTACTTTTCGCTGCCGTAGCGCGAGACCACGCGCGGATGATCGTGGTTCTCAAGATAAAGAGCGTTCCAGGCCCTGCCGTTCAGGGCCTTCTGCCAGCGCGTGAAGGCCCGCTTGAGCTTTCTGAGGCTGAAGGGCAGGGGCAGGTATTCCTTGTAGAGGCAGTCGGCCTCCATGTGCTGAAAGCCGAAGACCATGTCGAGGTCCGGATGGGGCCCCGAGACGAAGGAGAGCGCTTTTTTGGGGCTTATCATCGGCGCTTCGCCCACGGTGAAGCAGTCGTAACGGTCGAGGACGCCGGTCCTGAATTCCTGCAGATACTCGTGGATGCGGGGCCCGCAGTCGTAGAACCTCATGCCCTTGACCGCCTGAAAGAAGAAGTCGTCGGGCAGGTCCTGGTGTTTTGAGATGTAGGTTATGACGTCTTCCCTGAAGCCGTCGACCCCCATGTCGAGCCAGAAGCGCATGATCTTCTTGACCTCTTCCCTCACCCGCGGGTTGTCCATGTTGAGATCGACCTGCTTGCTGTGATGCAGGTGCAGATAGTGCTCGCCGCTGCCGGGATCGAAGCTCCAGGCGCCCCTGGAGAAGAAGCTGCTCCAGTTGTTGGGAGCCTTGCCCTCCTTCTTTCCCTTGCGCCAGAAGTAGAAATCGCGGTAGGGGCTGTCTTTTTCGCGGCTCTGCCTGAACCACTCGTGCTCGTCCGAGGTGTGGCATATCACCAGGTCGAGGATCACCTTCATATCGAGCTCGTGGGCCTTTTCGAGCACCTTCTTGAAGATCTCAAGATCGCCGTACTCGGGCGAGATGTCGTAATAGTCGGAGACGTCGTAGCCGAAGTCGGCGTTGGGAGAGGGATAAAAGGGCGAGAACCAGATGCCGCCGATGCCCAGATCCTTCAGATATCCAAGCTTTTCGCAGACCCCGTAAAGGTCGCCGATGCCGTCGCCGTTGCCGTCCTTGAAGCTCCGCGGCCAGATCTGGTAGAAGACCCGGTCCTTGTACCACTCCGTCTTCATCGCGCGCCTCTTTTATATCGTGTTCAGGAACTTCTCCAGCACCGCGTTCCAGAGCTCGGGATACTCGTAGAACATCAGATGGCCGCCCAGAACGAAGCTGCTGCAGCCGGGGATATGCTTCTCGGTGAAGGGACGGGCGATGTTTGCCCAGTGCTCGGCGATGAACATCAGGCAGGGTATCTCGGAGGCCAGCTGCGCCGCGGTCCCCAGGTAGTTCGAGAAGATGGCATCGCAGAAGAGGGCCTTGCATATCCAGTGGGGGGTGCGGGCGGAAAGATCGAGTATATATTCGCGCTCTTCGGGCTCCATCCGGCGCTGGATCATGACGTTCTCGGCGTAGTCACTGAAGAAGGCCCTGACCCCCTCGGGCGAGATGAGCAGATCGGTCGCGGCCTCGGAGAGCTCCTCCATGGTGCCTTCTGTCCACCACTGGGGATCGGGGGAGAGAGGCAGGGGCGACATGTCGATGGTGACGGCGGCGCGCAGGCGGCTGCTGCCGAACTGCTTCGCGTAGCTCCAGACGTCGAGGTTGCCGGTGCTCCAGCCCACGAGGACGACGTCCTCAAGGCCCAGGCCCTCGATCAGGGCGGCCAGGTCTTTTCCGTGGGTCATGTAATCGTTGCCGTCGACGGTCTTGGAGGAATAGCCCTGCCCTCTGGGGTCGATGGCGATGGCCCTGTATCTTCTTGAGAAATAGGCGATCTGAGCTTTGAATATCTCGCCGGGGAAGGTGAGGCCGGGGATGAAGACTATGGGCTTGCCCTCGCCCTTTTCCAAGTAATGGAGCTCGACTCCCGGGGCCACGGGAAAGAATCTGCTCTCGAGACGGTCCTTAGACATGTCAGTTCTCCTTTCTTTTTTGTATATATCAATGGTAGCACAAGGCGGGAGCTCCGGCTCATTTTTTTCGCGCGAAATGGGCCTTCGTCAGCTTTTCTTCACAGAGCCGTGCTAATATATGCTCATGAAAGAAAGACCTTCAGTAAAAAAAGGAAGCGCGAAGAGACTTCTTGTATGGGCGGGCGTCTTCGCCCTGCTCTCCGCCTTCGTATATATCGACGCCATGAGGAACGGCCCCTTCTTCCGCCTCTTCTACCCTTACGGCAGCTACAGGCTGCTGAAAGCGATAGGAAGCTTCAGCGGCCTCTTCCCCTTCTCCCTGTTTGAGATCCTCTGCGTCATCCTCGCTGTCTGCGCGCTGATCAATCTCGTCCTCGCCCTGAGGAAAAAGGGCGGGCTTTTGAAGTTCCTGGCGGCGGCCCTCGCCATCGCCTTGGGCATAACCTTTTGCTTCACCTTCCTCTGGGGAGTGAACCATTTCGGCGAGGACCTCTATTCGCGCCTTGATCTTCCGGCGGCGGACTACACGGCCCGGGATCTTTACGAGGCCGGGGCCTACTGCGCGATGATGGCTAACGAGCTCATAGAGCAGCTGCCCGAAAGCGATAAGGGGACGGCCGTCCTGCCAGATCTTAAGACCCTGGCGGCCTCGGCCGCGGAGGGCTTCGCTCCTCTCGCCGCGGCGCACGAAAAGATCTTCATGCCCGGCGTAAAGCCCAAGCCCCTGCTCTTTTCCGACGCCTTCTCGTACATGGGCTTCACCGGCTTTTATTTCTGCTACACCGGGGAGGCCTGCGCGAGCCTCAACACCTATCCCTCGGCCCTGCCCGTCACCCTTGCCCACGAGCTGGGCCACAGCATCTGCGTCGCCTCCGAGGACGAGGCCAATTTCATCGGTTTCCTCGCCTGCCTTGAGAACGGACGCCCCGAGTTCGCCTATTCGGCCTGGTACATGGGCTACATCTGGTGCGAGAACAGCCTATACAAGATCGACCGGGCCGCGGCCGCGAAGCTCTCCGCCCTGTGCTCGCCGCGCTTCGCCGCCGACCTCTACGGGACCAACGAGCACTATGAGCAGTACGACGGCAAGGTGCAGGAGACCGCCCAGAGCGTGAACGACGCGTACCTGAAGGCTTATCAGGAGGAGCTGGGCGTGGAATCCTACGACGCCGCGGTCTCATACCTAGTCAGCTGGTACCTGGCGGGACGGCCGCTGTAAAGGAAGAACAGCCGCATGCGTGCCCGCTGCTTCGGGGGCGCGCTTTCGCAGCGGCAGCGCATGACCGTTTTATCTGCACGTGATCTTGCGTCGCTTTCCGACCGGCGATGAAGACCCGCGCGATGGGGCGTCTGTGGCTTTTTTCGACATTAGAACGCTTTGGGCCTTACCGGCGGGACTGTGATCCCGGTCGCGGGAGCCATTTGGCCGGAAAAAGTCATGCCGTAAATCTCCCGCGCAGTCGATTGTGTCGTATTTTGAGCTTTCTCGCAAAAAAAACACAAATAGTCCGATCGAATCCCGTCAAATAGGGGACAAACACGCTAAAATGACTCAGAACTGCGCCGGATCGCGAAAAAAAGGCGCAAAATCGCACTAAAAACCGGAATAAAACACAAAGATGCGCAGGTTAACCGGCAAATATGCCTATTTTTCTTGTCACTTTTCTCTTTTTGCCTTGAAAAAAACACAATGGACTGCGCGGCGGGCAGCGCATGACCGTTTTCATCCGTATATGATCTTGCGCGGCTTTCGGTACCCGGCGAGTTACGGGGGACCGCCTGGACAAGCGAAGTTGAGACCGCCTGCTTACAAGCGCTGAAGACCCGCGCGATGAGGCGCGGGCGCCCTCCCCGGTGCCACCCGCTGGCTGCGCGGATAAAGTCGTCTGACCTAGACGAAACAAACTTGCATGATCATCGTCTGCCCTGCCCGCAAAGCTTTTCCTCACCTTCCGCGATGTGATATACTGGGAAAAAAGGAGGCACCGAAATGAAAGACTGTCCGCTCATCCTCATAGAGCCCGACCACGGCTTCGATCCCCTGACCCACGCTCCCAGATTCCTGCTGGGCAAGACCTACCCCAGAGCGGTGAGCGCCGCCGGAGGCCTTCCCCTCATCCCCATGGACATACACCGGATGAAGGAATACGCCGAGCTGGCAGACGGCCTGCTGCTCACCGGCGGGACCGGCCCCCATCCCAGGCTTTACAACGAAGATTTCGACGATCCCGACGCCCCCAAGACCGTCAACGTTGTCCGCGACGAGTTCGAGATGGCCCTGATCGACGCCTTCATCAAAGCCGGCAAGCCCGTCATGGGCGTCTGCAGAGGGCATCAGATGCTCAACATCTACTTCGGCGGCCACCTGGTGCAGAGCTTTCCCGCCAAGGGGCATCCCAATCACCACTACGGCACCAGCCATCCCGTGAAAGTCCGCGAGGACTCCATACTCGGGCGCCTCTTCGGCACAGAGTTCATCGTCAACAGCTATCACAAGAACGCGATCTCCCAGCTCGCGCCCGGCCTTAAGATCACCGCCTTCTCGGACGACGGCATACCCGAGGCCATGGAGCACGAGAGCCTGCCCGTCTTCGGCACCCAGTTCCACCCCGAACGCATGAGGGGCGACGACAAGAATCCGGCCCTGGGGCCCGACATGACCCCGCTCTTCGAGTATTTCATGGGACTGTGCAGGCAGTAGAAGCGAAGGAGGATCAAATGACCGATTATAAAGACCTGACCCTGCAGCTTAAGAGCCTCACCGAAGGGGTCGAGTACGACATCAGCAACCTGGCCAACGCCGCCGCCCTGCTGTGGATGAGCCTGCCCGATATCAACTGGAGCGGCTTTTATATCTTAAAGGACGGCGCCCTGCGCCTGGGGCCCTTCGCCGGCAAGCCCGCCTGCATGCTCATCGAGATGGGCAAGGGGGTCTGCGGGACCGCCGCGGCGGCAGACGAGACCCTGGTCGTGCCCGACGTGCACAAGTTCCCCGGCCACATCGCCTGCGACTCCGCCTCCAACTCGGAGATCGTCGTCCCCCTGCACAGGGACGGGGCGGTATACGGGGTCCTGGACATAGACAGTCCGATCTTTGAGCGCTTCAGCGAAGAGGACCGCGAGGGCCTCGAAGCCTTCGCCAGAGCGTTGGAGGAAGCGCTGTAGAGGGGACCTCGTTCGGAAGCATCGAGCGCGTACGGAAGAATGCGGAAGCGCTGCGGATCCTGACGGCGTTCAATACAGCCGGCACTTCCGCATGTGTTTCGAATCCGTCGATTTTCGCGCCGATTTCCGTCAAAACCTTCCAAACGTCCCTTCGTTTTGGAGCCTTTCCTATGCAATTATAGCCGGATATTGCCTTGCAGATGTTTTTG
>JAEEIC010000048.1 GCA_016281165.1 Bacillota bacterium
CAGTCGCGCGGGAAGAGCTTCACGGTGTCCTCGGTGGCCTTGTTGGAGCCGTAGAGGCCGTACTGCTCGTTGTAGCCGCTGCCGTTCACGGGGGCGGAGAGTATGTCGTCAAGACCGAAGACCTTCCCGGCGCCGGCGGCCTTGAGCAGCCTCTTGCTCCTCTCGCGGCTGTGGATATCGCAGCAGATGACGTTCTTCGTGTAATTGAGGATGGCCCTGCAGTCGTTGGCGAGGATGATCTCGGCCTCGCAGCCCTGAGCCCGGATGAGCTCCTTGTAGTATTCGATGTAGTCGACGCCGGTGAAGCGGTGCTTCTCGTAGCCGAAGAGTTCCCTGAACTTCTCCTCGCTCAGGATATCGGTATAGGGGTCGACCCCGGCCTCATCCATCTTGTCGAGGCTGATCAGGTGGTTGCCCACCTCGTCGGAAGGATAGCTGAGCATCAGATATATCTTCTTCACGCCGCCGGCGATGCCTTTAAGGCACATGGCGAAGCGGTTGCGCGAAAGGATGGGGAAGATGAGACCGACAGTCCCTTCGGGGAACTTGGCCTTTACGTCCGCCGCGATATCGGAGACGCCCGCGTAGTTGCCCTGGGCTCTGGCCACGACGGATTCAGTGACCGCCACGACGTCCCTGTCTCTCACCTCGATGCCGTGCGCGCTGGACGCGTTCAGTATGCACTCGGTGACGATCTGGACGATGTCGTCTCCCTGCCTGATGATAGGCGCTCTGACGCCCCTGGATACGGTTCCGATATATCTTTCCATTGATGCTTCCTCCTTGAAAAATACGTTGATATTCTAATACCTGCGAAGCTCTTATGCAAGTAAAAATCGACCGCGCCGCCCGGGAAAATCGCGCTGCCGCGAGGGCCCGGGCCCCGGATGCGCTAGAGGTAATCCAGCGGGTTGTAGGGATCGCCCTTGTACCTCACCTCGAAGTGCAGGTGGGGACCGGTGCTGTTGCCCGTGCTGCCCACCGCGGCTATGTTCTGGCCCTGGTAGACCTGGTCGCCCTCGCTCACGTACATCTCGCTGCAGTGAGCGTAATAGGTCTGATAGAAGCCGCCGTGGTCGATGATGACCAGCTGGCCGTAGCCTCCCTTCCAGCCGGCGAAGCTGACGGTGCCGCCGTCGGCCGCGTAGATCTTGGTGCCCCACGAGGCGGCGAAGTCGACGCCGGTGTGCATCCTGCCCCAGCGCATGCCGAAGCGCGAGGTGATGGTGTAGGTACGCATCGGGTAGGCGAAGGTGCCGGTGCCGCTGCGCACGGGTATCTTCTTGGTGCCCTTGTAGTAGACCTCGGCCACGGGCTCGGCGATCCTCTCGCTGGAGACGAGGTCTCTTGAGACCTCCTCGCCGTTGCGCCTGGTGATCTTGACCACGTTCTCCTGGCGGCCGTACTGGCCTTCGCTGACCAGCTCGGTCTCGTCGGTGTACATGTCGCTGTTGTTGATGTATCTGGTGCCGAAGCCTATGCTCTCATAATAGGTGTAGAGCTCGGTGGTGAGTATCGTGAGCTTGGGAGTGTCGCTGGCCAGAGGGACCGAGTTGACGCTGCCGGTCTCAAGATACCTTCTGGCCGCGGCGGTGTTCCAGATGTCGCCCAAAAGCACGCTGACCTCGTTCACGGCCACGTTCTCCTCGAACTGGGCGTCGACGTACTCGGTGTCGAGCCTCGCCAGCAGCTGGTCGGTCCTGATGGTCTCGAGCATGTTCCTGGCGGTCTGCTCATCCTCGAGCACTACCGTCTCCACCCCGTCTATCACGATGGCGTAGGCCTTTACCTGGATGTCCTTCATGTAGGTCAGGGTGCTGAGTATGTCGTCGGCGGAGTCGATGTCGAGATCGAAGCCTATGAGGCGGGTGAACTCTATGTCTCTTTCCACGTCGAGGGAGACGTTGGCTCCGGTCGCGGCCGAGAGCTTGTCGCCCAGCACCTCTATGGTCTTGTAGACGTCCTCCTTGCTCTTGGCGATGCCCAGGACCTTGCCGTAGTAACTGTATTCATAGCCTATGAGGGAACTGATGAAGACGGCGGTGAGCATCCCCAGGCATACGAAGCTGGCGAAGACCTGGAAGACCCCCCTCTTGTGCATGTCGAGCCAGAAGCGCAGCTCCCAGAACCAGTCCCATATCAGCCAGAGGAAGCTCTTGATATAGTAGGCGGCGGCGATGACCTGGTCGCACACGAAGAGCAGCAGCTCCCAACTGTCGCGGCCGAAACTGCTGATGAAGTTCCAGGCAGTCTCCACCGCCTCGTGGGCGGCGCCGGTGATGGGGCTCGCGCAGTCCCTGATGACCGCGCCGTAGGCTTCCCTTTTCTTCTCGCTCGTGATGAGCTCGTCGCCCCTGATCTGCCGCCTTAAAGAGGCGAGGCTCTTTACCAGCCTGTAGGCGCGGTGGAAGAAGCCCTCCGAAAAGCGCTTCTTCTGCCTGTGGCCCTGAAGAGAAGCCCTGGCCGTATAGGCGGTGATGACCTCGGCCTCGCCCGCGGGGGCGGCCTGCGCCTGCTGGGAGGCCCGGCGGCGGGCCCTCTCCTCTCGGCGCTCTCTTCTTTCGCGGCGGCGGTTCTCCTGCTGCCTGGCCAGTATCTCTTCCAGGGATTCGCGGTCGGTGAGGCGCGTGAGCTTTCTTCTGCTCTCTTTGGCCTGCTGGTGTATCTGCTGCCGGGCTTCTTTATAGGCTTTTTCTTTATTCGTCTTTTTTCCGTCTCTGTCGGAAGAACGGTCCATCTGTGCCTTTCAAGGCGGCTCCTAAAGGAGCCCGTTCCTGAGCAATGTCAGCTTCTCGTTGAAGCAGGAGCAGCGGGAGCCGTCCTCGAGCTCGCCGGTGTCTCTGCATTTGGGGCAGGTATATATCATGTCGGTGGCGTTCTCGCCGAAGCCGGCCGCTTTGAGCAGCCTCGCCTTCTCCTCCGCCAGCTCCTTTATGCGCTTCTTCTGCGCCTCCGCCGAGGCCCTGCCGCTGCCTCCGGCGAACATCGCGCGCGAGAGCTTGTAGCTGGCGTCCTTCTGCTCGTCGATGATCTCCCTCACGCGGGGGATCTCGCTGAAGACGCGTGCCCTTAGCTCTTCGGTCTTTCTGCGGTTCTCGGCCCTGTCCTTTTCGTAGAGCTCGCTGACCCTGGCGAAAAGATCGGCCTCGCCGCTCTTTTCCCCGCTCTCCTGTTTCTTTTCCTCCTCGCGCCAGCCCCGAAGGACCGCGTCGACGTATTTTATATTGGGGTTGGAGATGCTGACGGTCTTTGAGCAGGCCTCGAGTATCTTGTCGACGGAAAAGCCCAGCTCGTCCGTCCAGCTGTCCATGAGCCTCTTCTGCTCCATGGTGGGATCATAGCGGAAGCCCATCGCCCTGAAGACCTTGCGGTAGAGGTCGTAATGGCGGTCGGCCTCGTAGAGGTGCTCCTTCACGCTCTCCTCGTCATTGAGGCCCATGGCCTTCCAGTCTTTGAGGATCTTGCCCACATAGCGGTGATTGAGGCTCTTGCCCTTGCTCTTGCAGTAGTTGTAGCCGGCCATGATGAAGGAGGAGCTCATGCCGTAGCTGCTGACCCAGGCCCCGATCTCTTCGATCTCCTGCGGGGAGAGGAGGTTCCCGGTCACGGCCTCGACGGAGGCGTAGAGCTTCGCGGCCTCTTCGCTGCCGAGCACGGGAGAGGAAGGCTCTTCCTCCTTCGCGGCGGGGATGCCGAAGGCCTGTTCTCTTAAGCTTATGAACTCCAGCTCCGTGCCCTCGCTCCCCATGCGGCGCGTGAGCAGGCCCTCGTCCTCCCAGTAACGCCAGCAGTCGGAGAGCTCCTGTACGGTGATGCCCAGGCTTTTGGCCATGGCGGCGTCGTCGGCCGCCCGGCCCATGCCCGCGTACATCAGGCCCATCAGATAGGCCTTGACGCACTTCTCGGGGGCTTTCACCATGTACTCGGAGATGAATATGTTCTCTACCGCGGTATCGTAGAGTATGTATTGCGAGATGCTCCGCTTCGTGTAATTGGTATCCATGGGCTCCCCTGCCTAATTCCCGCCCGGGGGGACGTCGCCGTAGGCCATGTTGGCGAACCTGGTGTACTGCGGGAGCCAGGTCAGATACACCGACCCGGTCTCGCCGTTCCTGTTCTTGGCGATGATGATCTCGCTCTTGTTGTCCAGCTTCTCGGCGTCGGTCTTGTAGTAGTCGGCCCTGTATATGAACATGACCAGATCGGCGTCCTGCTCGATGGCGCCCGAGTCTCTGAGGTCGGAGAGCATGGGGCGGTTGTCGCCGCTGCGCTTTTCGGCCGCTCTGGAGAGCTGCGACATGGCGATCACGGGGCATTCCATCTCCCTTGCCAGCTGCTTTAGGTATCTTGAGATCTGGGCCATCTCCAGCTGCCTGCTCTCGACTCTGCCGTCGCTCTGCATCAGCTGCATGTAGTCTATGACGATGAGGTCTATCTTCTTCTCGGCGGTGATGCGGCGGCACTTGTTGCGCATCTCCATCACGCCTATGGAATTGGACTGGTCGATGATGATGTCGGCGGCGGAGATCTTCTCGGAGGCCTTGGTGATGTTCTCCCAGTCCTCGAGGGAGAGCTCGCCGATCTGCAGCTTCTTAAGGTCCACCCTGGCCTCCTGGGCGAGGAGCCTTAGGCCCAGTCCGGTGTCGGGCATCTCAAGAGAGAAGATCACGACCCTGGCGCCGCTCTTGGTCGCGGCGTTGAGAGCGATATTAAGGCCTAAAGAGGTCTTTCCCATGGAGGGCCGCGCCGCGATTATGACCAGGTCGGAGGGCTTGAGCCCGGTCGTGAGCTCGTCCAGCTTGTAGTAGCCGGTGGAAAGGCCGGCAAGGCCGCCTCCCCTCGCTTCCGCCTCCTTGATCTGGTCGATGTTCCGGGCCATGACGTTCGCGATCTGCACGAAATCGCCGGTCTTGCTGGTCCTGGCGATCTCGAGTATGCTCTTTTCGGCGCTGTCCAGGACGTCCCTGCTGTCGAGCTTCTCGCTGAAGGCCTCCTCGGTGATCTTGCCCGAGGCCTTGATGAGCCTTCTTAAGACGGCCTTTTCCGCCACCATCCTCGCGTAGGGGACAGCGTTGGCCGTGGTGGGGACCGAGGTCGAGAGCATGGCGACGTAAGACCTGCCGCCGACTGCCTCGAGGCTGCCGCGCCTTGAGAGACATTCGGTGACGGTCAGTATGTCTATGGGCTCCGCCCGGCGGTAGAGCTCCATCATCGCCCGGAAGATCTCCTTGTGGGCGTCGGCGTAAAAGTCGTCCTCGCCGATGAATTCTGACACGGCGAAGAAGACGTCCTTATCCATGAGGATGGCGCCCAGGACGCTCTTTTCCGCCTCGTCGCTGTGAGGCGGTATCCTTTCCATCTGCCTGCTTGCGGGCATGCTGTCTCCTTTTTACTACTTGATGCCTTTGACGTTGACCTTGACTTTGGCGCTGACGCCCTGGAAGAGCTTGAGCTCCACGTCGTGGGGGCCGGTCTGCTTGATGGGCTCCTTGAGGACGATCTTCTTCTTGTCGAGCTTTATCAGGAACTGCTTCTCGAAGGCGTCGGCGATATCCTGCGAGGTGATGGCCCCGAAGAGCCTGCCGTTGTCTCCGGCCTTGACCTCTATATCGACCCCCTTGGCCTTTTCGAGCTTGGCCTTGAGATCCTGGGCCACGGAAAGATCCAAAGCCCGCTGGGCCTCGATCTCGGCCCTCTGCTGCTCGAGGACCCTGAGATTGGCCTCGGTCGCCTCCATCGCCATCTTCTTGGGGATGAGGAGGTTCCTCGCGTAACCGTCGCTGACCTTTACGACCTCGCCGGCCTTGCCGCTCCCCTTGACGTCTTTCAGTAAAATGACCTGCATTTTGAGCACCTCTTTTCTTTATTTCCAGTGTTCTGTTTCTTTTTATCCGCCGCGGAGATATTTCCGCGCCCGCGGCGCCCTTCGCGCCGCCCTTATATTATCTCTTCTTCTCTTAAGATCTGCACGACCTGCTGGATGGCCTCCTCCGGGCTCTCCTGCACCTGGGCCGCCGCCACGTTCATGTGGCCGCCCCCGCCCATCTTCTCCATTATGGTCTGGACGTTGACCTGGCCGGAGGCCCTGGCGGAGATGTTGGTCCCTCTGGTGCCCCTGCCGGCGGCAAAGGCGGCCTTGACGCCCTGCATCTCCAAAAGCTCGTCCGCCGCCTGGGCGGTCAGGACCTGCATGGAATCGTCCGCCTCCTTGGTGTAGGCGACGGCCACCCCGCCTCCCAGGATCTCGGCGCTGGCGATGAGATTGTATTTCTTCTGCACGAAATCGAGCCTGAGCTTGAAGTATTTCTTGACCTCGGCCCCGTCGGCCCCGTTCCTCCTCAGCCAGGCCGCCGCCTCGAAGGTCCTCACGCCGGCGTTGACGGTGAAGTTCTTGGTGTCGACGGTGATGCCGGCCAGGAGGGCGTTGGCGGTGAAGCGGTCGATGGATTTGCCGCCCGAGTACTGAAGGAGCTCGGTCACCAGCTCGCTGGCCGAAGAGGCGTAGACCTCGGTGTGGACCAGGGTCGCGTTCTCTATCGCTCCTCTCGCTCTTCTGTGGTGGTCGATTATGACTATGCGCTGGGCGGCCCCGACGAGCTCGGGGGCCTCGACCGTGTAGCTGGAGTGGCAGTCGGTGACGATGAGCAGGGTGTCCTCGGTCATGAGGGGCTTGATCTGCTCGCTGCTCATGAATCTGTAGCGTCCGGTCGCCGCCGCGGCGTCATATATCTGCTGTATCGCTTCGCCCACGCCGTTGAGGGCGATGCATACTTCCTTCCCGGCGATCTCCGCCAGCTGGTAGAGGCCGATGGCGGAACCGATGGAGTCCATGTCGGGGCGGGAATGGCCCATGATCACGACCCTGTCGGAGCCCTGCATCTGCTGCAGCAGAGCGTGGGCGACCATGCGGGACTTGCCCTTGTTCCTCTTTTCGACGGTGGGCAGGGCCCCGCCGAAGTATTCGTTGTCGCCGCTGAGCCTTCTTATGACGGCCTGGTCGCCGCCTCTGCCCAGGGCCAGCTCCATGGCCTGGCGGGCGTCGCTCTGCAGCTCGTCGAGATCGGCGCTCTCGCAGCCCACGCCGATGGAGAGCGAGGTGGGAAAGTCCGCCCCGGTCACGATCTCGTGTATGTCGTTGAGTATGCCGAAGCGCCCTTCTCTTAAGGGCTCCATGAATCTCTGCTCGAAGAATATCATGTAGCTGCCGGGCCTGAAGCGCGAGACCGCGGCCTGCATCTCGCCGGCCCAGGTCCTGATGCACTTGTCGATGGCGGCCTCGACCGAGGACTGCTCTTCGGTGGGAGTATCGGCCAGTATCTCGTCGTAATTATCGACGCTCACGAAGGCCACGCAGGCCTTGCTGTCTTCGTAGAGCTTTTTTATCCTTTCGGTCTCGGTGATGTCGGTCCAGATCAGCAGCCTCCTGGGGGAGGTGCCGCCGACCTGGGTGCTGTTGACGAGGTAGCTCCTCTCGCCCCAGACCACTCTCTGCTCGACGCTCTTTTCGCCGGAGAAGATCTCGCCCAGCTTCGCGTCGGTCAGGGCTCCTTCGACGGGCCCGTTCTCGCGGCTGAGGGCCTCGAAGCAGCTGTTCTTCCAGGCCAGGCTGCCGGAGGCGTCGATGGAGCACAGGGGCAGGCTCTCGCTCTCGCTCAGCGTGTACATGATCTGGTCGTTGTCCTGCAGCAGCTGGGCCTCGTAGTCCATGAAGCGGGGCAGCACCGTCCTGTCGGTCAGGGCGCTCTGATAGAAGAGGGCCGCCGCGCAGACCAGAAGGCTCACGACCCCGAAGACGCGGTTATAGTAGAGTATGAGAAGGCTCATGAGCGTCATCGCCGTCAGACAGGGGATGAGATAGGGCATCACGAAGCTCTGGTTGAATTGCTTTTTCAAGGACAGCTCCTTTCCCGGGCGATTCCTGCCCATAGATAATACAGTATATCATAATTGCGGGGATAGGTGCAGGAAATTTGCGGATGGACGCGGCGGGCGGATATGTGGTAGAATATCCAGCGCGTACGAAGGACGGGCCCCGGCCCGCGGGATCTTAAGGAGCGGAAAATGAGGATCAGAAAAGACGGCGGACAACTTAACAGCGAAGACGTGAGGCTCATCGCGGCCTGCTCCGACGCCCTGGGACATCCGGCGAGGGTCGAGATCTTCCGCTACATATATTCGGAGAACCTGGCCAGAAGGCAGGTCTGCAACAAGGATCTGGTGGAGCGCTTCTCGCTCGCCCAGGCGACGGTCTCGCAGCACCTGAACAGGCTGGTCTCCTCGGGCCTCCTTCAGACCCAGTCCAAAGGGACCCGCAGTTACTATTTCGTCAACATCGGCCTTCTGGGCAGCTACGTCAACGCCATCAGGAGGCTCAACCTGCCGGCAGCGGATAAGTGAGCCGGCGCAAAGGCAGCCGCGAGAGCCGGCCCCGGGCGGCCGGAAGGAGCGCCTCCTTTGGGAGCGGGATCATGCTAAAGGGCCCAAGGTATCACAACGATCGTTATATAACAGAGATAAAACATCCCAAAAGGCTTGAGATATCAGGCTTTTCGGGATGTCTTGTATCTGTTATATAACGATCGTTGCGATTCTTTGGGATCCAGATACCTGATCCCTC
>JAEEIC010000049.1 GCA_016281165.1 Bacillota bacterium
GGCTTCATACTGCTGGGCACCGGCCTTCGGATGATGAAGATCAAGGACCTTCCCGTCCCGGACCTGCTGCCCGCCCTCGTCATCATCATGCCCTTAAGCGCCTTCTACACGGGCGTCGTGCTGCCGCTGCTGCAGTGAAGGCAGATCATCCCATGAACATCATCGCGCGCATCCGCAATGGATATAAAGAGAAGTTCGGCATCCCCAGGCAGAGCGGCATGGTGGACAATGTTTCGCTGGTCGTCTTCGAGCCTGAATACCGGGCGCCTGAGGCGGTCAGGGGCCTGGAGGATTTCAATTACATCTGGCTGATCTGGGATTTCTCCGAGGCTCACGGCAGATGGTCGCCGACGGTGAGGCCGCCGGTGCTCGGCGGCAACGAGAGGATGGGGGTCTTCGCGACCCGCTCTCCGCACAGGCCCAACCCGATCGGCCTCTCGAGCGTGAGGCTGCTCGAGGTGAGGGAAGGGGCCGAGGGACCGGTGCTCGTCGTCGAGGGCGCCGATCTCATGGACGGGACGCCCATCTTCGACATCAAGCCCTACATCCCCCGCGACTGCCATCCCGACGCGGAAGAAGGCTTCAGCAGGGCGGGAAGAGACAGAGGGCTCGCGGTAGAGATACCGGAAGAGGCCCGCGCAAAGATCCCCGCCGAAGACC
Source organism: Bacillota bacterium (assembly GCA_016281165.1). Classification (GTDB taxonomy): domain Bacteria; phylum Bacillota; class Clostridia; order Peptostreptococcales; family Anaerovoracaceae; genus RGIG2707. Next base: position 661 of record JAEEIC010000049.1, read on the forward strand.
TTGAGCACATAAAAAAGCTCCTCGCGCTCGATCCCCGGCCTTCTTATCACCGCGATCCCGAGAGGGTCTACGGCATGACCTACGGCGGTGTCAACGTGAAGTTCAAAGTGAGAGAAGGACTGCTCACGGTGACGGAGGTCGGGCCCGCCGGGCCTCAAAAAGACTGAAAGTTCAGTGTTTTAAGACATTCGCGATAAACGGAAAGGAGAACTTCATGAACAAGGAATACCGCTCCGCCTCCTCCGACGGGGTCCTGATCCCCGGCAAAAGGGGCCGGATCTTCGCCCAGCTCTATCTTCCCGAAGGGGAGTATCCCGCGCCGGTCGTGGTCCTCTGCCACGGTATACCCGGCAACGAGAGGCTGCTCGACTTCGCCGTCGCCTTAAGGGAGGCGGGCTTTTGCGCCCTGCATTTCCACTACAGCGGCAGCTGGGGCAGCGACGGCTCCTACAGCATGGTCCACTGCTTTGAAGACACCCTGACCGTGCTCGACTGGGTCGCGAAGAACGAGACGGGCCTCTTCGATACCGAAAAGGTCTTCGTCTGCGGCCACAGCATGGGCGGGATCATGGCCTGCCGGGCCATAGGCTGCCATGAGCTCGTGAAGGGCGGGGTCGTCATCATGCCTCTCAACGGGCAGATCCCCATAGACGAGGCTCTGAGCGGGTCTCCCTCCAAAGAGCAGATCGATTTCTACGACGGCTGCAGCGAGTGGCTGCGGGACTTCGGCTGGAAGACCATGGAAGAAGACGCGCGCGAGCATCCCGACTGGTTCCGCTTCGATACCTACGCGAAGGCCATGGCGGAAAAGCCCGTCCTCACCGTCGCCGGGGCGAGGGACACGCTGCTGCCGAGGGAAAAGCACATAGACGTCCTGAACGGCCTCATCGAAAGGGAAGGCAGGGGGCTCCTCAAAACTCTCACCTTCGACTGCGACCACGGCATGAACATGCGCAGGAGCGAGATCAAGGCGAAGATAGCGGACTTCCTCAGGGGCCTTTGCTGAGCATGCGGCCGCCCTGCCGCTAAAAGAGTTTTACCGGGACCGGTTTTTGTGATAAAATAATTTTTCGAGAAAATTCGATTTTGGAGGATACCATGGGAAAAGGAATGAAAGCCGGCAAGAGACCGAGCGTCAAGCCCAGCAGGCAGGACCAGATGGCCCAGATACAGGCCATGCAGAACCGCATGATGCAGGCCCAGCAGGAGATAGAGAAGATGGAGACCGAGGCCTCCGCCGGCGGCGGCGCCGTCACCGTCAAGGTCAACGGAGCGCACCAGCTCGTCTCCGTCGCCATCAAGCCCGAGCTCTGCGATCCCGAAGAGGTCGACATGCTGCAGGATCTCATCGTCGCCGCGGCCAACGAGGCCATGCGCCAGATCGACGAGATCTCTTCCAGCGAGATGAACAAGCTGACCGGAGGCATGGGACTGCCCTTCTGATATGAGAAGCTACGCGAAACCCCTAAGCAACCTTATATCCGAGCTCTCAAAGCTCCCCGGCATCGGGGGCAAGACCGCCCAGCGCCTCGCTTTTCACATACTGTCGCTCAGCGACGCCCAGGCGCAGGGACTGGCCGACGCCATCGTCTCGGCCAAGAAGAACATGAGATACTGCTCCGTCTGCGGCAATCTCACCGACACCGACCCCTGCCCGATCTGCTCCGACAGCAGCCGCGACCGCAGCGTCATCTGCGTGGTCGAGAGCCCCAGAGACGTCTTCGCCATGGAGAGGATCAGGGAATTCGGCGGTCTTTATCATGTGCTCAACGGGGTGATCTCGCCCATGGACGGCATAGGTCCCGAGGACATCAACCTGCGCTCGCTGATCCTGCGCCTGCAGAATGAAGATGTGAAGGAGCTCATACTGGCGACCAACCCCAACATCGAGGGCGAGGCGACCGCCATGTACATCGCCAGGCTCGTCAAGCCCGCCGGCATCAAGGTCACCCGCATCGCCCACGGCATCCCCGTGGGGGGCGATCTCGAGTACGCCGACGAGGTCACGCTCTCCAAAGCGCTCGAAGGAAGGAGGGAGCTCTAGATGAGGACGCCTTTCCTGCCCGTGCCCGATCCCGTGGCCTTCACCGTTTTCGGCCTCGACATCATGTGGTACGCCATCATGATCACCACCGGCATCGTCCTGGGCACCGCCCTCGCCTACGTGAGGGCCCACCGCTACGGGATCGATCCCGAGAACGTGCTGGATATAATACTGTACTGCGTGCCCGCCTCCATCGTCGGCGGCCGCATATATTACGTGATCTTCGAGTGGGACCGCTACAAGAACGACCTGCCCCAGATACTGAACATCAGGGGAGGGGGCATGGCCATACACGGCTGCCTCATCGCGGCCCTGGGTCTGGGCGCGTATATCGTGCGCCGCTGGAAGCAGAAGCCTCTCGACTGGTTCGATCTTTTCGCTCCCGGGCTTGCCCTGGGACAGGCCATAGGGCGCTGGGGCAATTACTTCAACAGCGAGGCCCACGGCGGCCCGACCGATCTTCCCTGGGCGATATACGCCGACGGCGAGTTCGTGCATCCGACTTTCCTTTACGAGTCGATCTGGTGCCTGCTCCTCTGCTGCGCCCTGCTGCTCTACGAGAAGAAGCACGGCCGCTCGAGGTTCTCGGGCCAGCTCATCTGCCTTTATGCCTTCTTCTATTCGCTTGAGAGGTTCTTCGTCGAGGGCCTTCGCACCGACAGCCTCTGGATAGGCAGCATCAGGCAGGCCCAGCTCATCAGCGTCTTCTTCATGGTCGCGGCCGCGGTCTGCTACTTCCTCTTGCGGAAGAGGGCGGCGAAGGCCGCGGAAGAGACAGAGGAGAGCGTCTTTGGAGCCACATACACGGACGACGTCTCCGAAGACAAAGCGGAGCCCGAAGAAGATGAAGAAAAGAAGGACTCTGAGGACGTATCCGGCGGACAGCCTTGAAAATGTGCGGAAAATAAACTTTTTGACCCATTGATACATTGACAGAAGAGGGCGGAGAGTATATCATTTAGCCATAGCTAACTGACTCCGCCCTTTTATTTTCAAATATCCCCCGCAGAGCGGGGATTTTAAACGCGGATTAGTTAGCCTAAGCTAACCAACATTTTGAACACAAGAGAAAAGCTTCAATTACAGGAGGATGACCATGAAGCTGACCGAGACCACTCCCGGCTGCTCTTACGCAGTCAGAAGCATCGAAGGGGACAGCCATCTGATGAACCGCATCACCGCCATCGGCATAACCGAAGGCGCGGCGCTTTGGACCGTCAAGAACGATCCCAAAATGCCTGTCCTTATCTACCTCAGAGAGACCCTGATAGCGCTTAACAGAAACGACGCGGAAAGGATAAGTGTGGAACGCGATGAGTGAGATGATAGCCCTGCTCGGACAGCCGAATTCGGGCAAATCCACAGTTTTCAACGCCTTGACAGGATCCCGCCAGCACGTCGGCAACTGGCCGGGGAAAACGGTCGAGAAGATCGACGGTACTTACGAGCATAAAGGCGTAAGATACACGGTGACCGACCTTCCGGGAAGCTACGGTCTTACCGGCAATTCCGACGAGGAGGTCATAACCGCCGATTTCATACGTTCCGGGAAGGCAGATCTGGTCTGCGTGCTGCTGGACGCCTCGCAGCTTGAGCGCAGCATGTTCATGCTGGCGGAGTTCGCGGCCCTGAAGAGGCCCGCCGTGGTCCTGCTCAACATGATGGACATCGCCAAGGCTCAGGGCAAGGAGATAGACGACAGGCTGCTCGAGGAGCATCTGGGCGTCCCCGTACTGCCCTTCACCGCCGCCGAGAGCGCGGGCTACGAAAGGCTGAAGGATCTTTTCGCCAAAGAGCTCAAGACGCCCCATATGCTGGCTTCGGCGCCCGGGACCGCGGCGGAGCCCGTCAAAGACGCGGATACGGTCTTAAGGGACAGCAAGGCGAAATTCGACTGGATCAAAGAGATGCTGGAGGGCGTCACGCGCAGCGCTTCCGCCGCATTCACGCTCAGCAGGCGCGATCAGAGGCTGCTGAGCCCCCGCGGGGGAAAGCTCCGCTGCCTGGGCGTCATATTCGCCGGTTTTCTGGTCTCGATGCTGATCTGCATGCCCCTGATGGGTCTGGGCTCCATGATACCCGGCCTGCTCAACGTCCCGGTAGCGGACTTCCTCAACAGTCTCGGTGTCCATCCCTGGCTGGTCTCCATCTTCAGCGTCATCATCCCCAACACTTTGTATTTCTGCGTGGCGATGTCGGGCTTCGTCTTCGGGGTCAATCTCGTCTTCGGTTATCTTGAAGAGACAGGCTTCCTCGCCAGAGCGGCCTATCAGTTCGACGGAGTGCTCTCGAAGCTCGGTCTTCAGGGCAAAGCGGTCTGTCCTTTGGTCATGGGCTTCGGCTGCACGATCGGCGGCACCAGCGGCAGCCGCGTCATGGACAGCTGGGGCCAGAGGATGCTCACCATGGCCGTGGTCTGGGCGGTGCCCTGCGCGTCCATCTGGGCCGTGATACCGGTCATCAGCAACTTCTTCTTCACCCCCGCCCAGACGCTCCTGGTGGTCCTGGGGATACTGGTCTACATGGTCTTCATGATAATGATCGTTTCCAGGGTGTTCGGCAGGAGCCTCGTTCCCGACAGCACCCGCAGCGGCATGATCATGGAGCTGCCTCCCTTCCACAAGCCGCACTGGAAGCACATAATCAAGGAAGCTCTGTTCAAGGCCTGGGGGATATTCAAGAGGGCGCTGCGCACTGTTACCCTGATCTCTCTCGTATTCTGGGCCTTTTCCTTCAGCGCCTCTGGCGATGTGGAGGGCAGCCTGCTCTACAAGATCGGCACTGCCATCGAGCCCGTGACCCGCTTCTTCGGTCTGGGCTGGAGGACCTTCATGGGTTTCCTCACCGCGGCTTTCGCCAAGGAGGCGGTGCTGGGAGTGCTCAACGCGGTCTTCGTCGGACAGAACTCCCTGCTTGACGCCACCTTCAGGACCTCGACCATGGCTGTCACTGACAATCTGACCCTCGCGAAGGTCATGGGAGAAGTCGTCAGCAAGCCCGAAGCCCTGGCCTTCATGTTCGCCTGCACCTTCAACGTGCCCTGCGTGATGGCTCTCACCACCACCTACAGGGAGTCGCATTCTCTCAAGTGGACAGCCAGGATAGCGGGCTTCTACGTGGGAGGCGCGCTCGTCCTGTCCTGCATAGTCTACCACCTGGCGGCTCTCTTCGCCTGATCCCTGTCCTTATCGTCAGGCCCGCAGAAGAGCCGCGTAAAAGACCGCCGGGGCGTCGCTCCCCGGCGGTCTAATTTGTATCTGCAGTCCCGCGGGACCTGAGCCGGAAGGGCCGGCAGGCTCCCCGGTCCTTCTGTCTAGTTATCCGCTCTGTTGTAACCGTTCTTCATGTGGGCGGTGGCTTCGAAGAGGACCTTGTTCAGGCAGTCGGTGGTCTCCTCCTTGGCCATGGCGGCGAGCTTTTCGTTGGCTTCTTTGGTGAGGCTGAAATCGCCGCTCTTGGCCATCTTTTCGTCGTACTCGAGCACGATCTGAAGAGCTTTGGTCATCACCGCCGCCTGGTAGCGCTCGATGTGGGGAACGCAGACCGCGTAATGCGCGTCGGTGAGGGCGGCGAGCAGGCGGCTCGCCCAGTAGAAATTGTCGGTCTCGCAGTCCATGGTCACGTTCTTGAGATATCTGGGGATATCGGGAACGTTGGCGTAGATGGGCAGGACCGCGTCGAAGCTCGAGGAACCGTAGAATATCCACTCCAGTCCCTTGATGGGCTCGGGCACATAGGGCCTGATCTGGCAGATCGAGGAGACGCCGGTCCGGTTGATGCCTATGGACCTGTAGACGCCGCGCTTGCCGGTATCCTGGTTCGAGTAGGGATTGTAGGGGGTGCCCTGGAAATTGCCGGAGAGCAGGTATTTCACGTCTTCGACCGTGACCTTCCTGTCGGGGACCAGCGCCCAGGGGATATCGTCGCTCTCGGGACCGAATTCGGCGTTCTCGCCGTCCCAGCTGTGGCTGAAGGGGCAGAGGTAGCGGCCCATGAACCAGGCTCTGGGAGTATTGTAGAGGTGGTCCTTGTCGCTGTGCGAGCCGAAGATGTTCCTGGGGTTGAACTTGCCGCCCTGGTTGGTGTCGAGATGGTACTTGTCGATGAACTCCTTGAGGTCCTTGGAGCACATATGCTCCTTTTGGGGACCGAGGGCGTCCTTGAGGTCGAACTCGTCGAGGCCGAACTGGTTGGGGGCGATCACGACCATGTCGTCGGGCACTCTTTTCGCGATCCAGTGGTGCCCGCCTATGGTCTCGAGCCACCAGCACTCGTTCTCGTCGTTGAAGGCGATGCCGTTCATCTCGTAGGTCCCGTACTTTTCGAGCAGGGCGCCGAGCCTGGCGGCGGCGTCTTTCGCGGTCTTCGCGTAGGGCAGCACTAAAACTACGAAATCCTCCTCGCCTATGCCGCCGGGGATCTCCTTTTCGCCTCTCTTCTTCGGCTTCTGCAGCTTCACCAGGGGGTCGGCGGAGAGCACCCTGGGGTTGGAGGTGATGGTCTCGGTGGCGGTCATGCCCACGTTGGCGGCGTTGATGCCGGTGGCCGCCCAGGTCCCGAGCTTGGGATCGACGTTGGGGCTGGCGGTGTAGCGCATGGGCTCTTCGGTGAGCTCGATCGTGAGATGCGAGGCCACGGTCTTGTATTTTCTGGGCTGGTCCTTGGGCTCGACGACGATGGTCTTTTTCACGGCGTAAAAGGCGTCTTCGGTGCGGGCGACCATGGTGGACCCGTCGTTGCTTGCTTTCTTTCCTACGAGTACAGTCGTGCAGGACATGATATTCCTCCTTGTGATCTTGATGTTCCGGGCCCCTGGGGGCTCTTTTTGAGCGGGCGCATAGCCCGCGCCCACTTGATTATAATGCCGGGGCGTAAAGTAAGCAAGAGCGGGCGTTTTTGTTGGACATCTGTTGGACTTGAGGGTATATGATCGCCGATATAAAAAAGAAAAATAACAGTCGCCTGCAGTCCTGCCGCGGCAGGCCGTAAAAAAACGGAGGTATAAACATGCCCAGATATGTCGATTTTGAGAACAGAGCGGAGCGCAAGAGGCTCATGGAGGAATTCAGAAAGGAAGCCTCGGGCAGGAACATCCCGGGCTACGAGCTCTACGCGCAGAAGATGGAAGCGCTCGACGCCCTTATGGACGAATACTGCGAGCTCGACGTCACCGGCCTTCCCCGGACCATGACCGCCGAGATGAAGGAAAAGCTCGATCAGGCCATGCGCGAGACCGCCGTCGCCGGCGAGGAGTACCTCAGGAACGCCGCCGGAAAAGCCGAGAGCGATCCTTCGGTCAAGATGAAGAGCGGTATGCCCGGCATGGTACAAAAACTCCAGGGCCTGTTGGCAAAGGACAGGGACGAGCTCAAGGGACCCGTTCCCACAAAATAGAGGGCGGCGCCGCGCCCCTTGAGGCCAGGCCCCCGCTGTGTTATACTGTTCATAAGGAAAAACTGCGGGCCCCGTTCAGCGGGGCCCTCGCTTAAGAAAAGAGGACAGCAAGCGCATGAAACTAGGTATAGTAGGGCTGCCCAACGTGGGCAAGAGCACCCTTTTCAACGCCATAACCAAGGCCGGCGCCGAGGCCGCCAATTACCCCTTCTGCACCATCGAGCCCAACGTGGGAGTGGTCACCGTCCCCGACGAGAGGGTCACGAAGCTCCACGAGATCTACAACTCGAAGAAGACCACCTACGCGGTCGTGGAGTTCTGCGACATAGCGGGCCTGGTCAGGGGCGCCTCCAAGGGCGAAGGCCTGGGAAACCAGTTCCTCGGCCATATAAGAGAAGTCGAGGCCATAGTGCACGTGGTCCGCTGCTTCGAGGACGACAACATAGTCCATGTGGACGGCCGCATCGATCCCGCCGCTGACATCGACACCATAAACACCGAGCTCATACTCTCCGACATGGAGATACTGGAGCGGCGCATCGCCAAGACCAAAAGCGGCATGAAGGGCGGCGACAAGTCGAAGGCCGGCGAGCTGGCGATAATAGAGCGGATATACGAAAAGCTGGGCGAGGGCGTCAACGCCAGGGCTCTCAGCTTTGAAGAAGACGAGGCAGCCTTCGTCAAGACTCTCGGGCTCCTCTCCTACAAGCCCGTCATCTACGTCGCCAACGTCTCCGAAGAGGACGCCGCCGACGAGGGCGACAACGCCTACGTAAAAGCCGTAAAGGAAATCGCCGAGAAGGAAGGCTCACAGGTGGTCGTCATCTGCTGCGGAGTCGAGGCCGAGATCGCGGAGCTGGACGACGAAGAGCGCGACGAGTTCCTGGCCGAGCTGGGCATAAAGGAGAGCGGCCTTAACCGCCTGGTCAAGGCCTCCTACAAGCTGCTTAATCTTATCTCCTTCCTTACCGCCGGAGCCGACGAATGCAGGGCCTGGACCATAACCAACGGGACCAAAGCCCCTCAGGCCGCGGGCAAGATCCACACCGACTTCGAACGCGGCTTCATCCGGGCCGAGACCATCGCCTACGACAAGTTCATGGAGGTCGGCGGCAGCATGGCCGCCGCCCGCGAAAAAGGATTCCTCCGTTCCGAA
>JAEEIC010000050.1 GCA_016281165.1 Bacillota bacterium
CCGTGGTGGAGAGCCCCCTCACCGAGCTCAACAGGCCGGGCCTCGTCACCGGACGCTGCATAGACGACAGAGCGGGCTGCGCCGCCCTGCTGGAGCTGGCCGAGAACATCAAGGCCGGCAAGATCGAGTATCAGGGCGTGATCTACATCGTGATCACCGTCCAGGAGGAGACCGGTCTTCTGGGCGCCATCCACGCTTCGGAATACGTCAAGCCCGACTGCTTCATCGCCGTCGACACAGCTCCCTGCGGCGGCACCCCCGACGTCCCCGAGAGGAAGCTGCCCACCAAGATGGGCGGAGGCCCCATCATCACCATAGGCGATATGACGAGCCCCGTCTCCCGCATCTTCCCCAACCAGGGCCTGCTGGCCTTCGCCAAGAAGTACGCCAAGGAGAACGGTATACCCCTGCAGAGAGTGCCCGCTCCCGGAGCCGGGAACAACGACGCCGGCGCCGTCAACTATGTGGGCAGCCACTGCCCCTCCATCGCCCTGGTCATGCCCAGGCGCTACTCGCACTCCGCCTCCGAGGTCATGGATCTTGACGACCTGGTATACGAGTACCGCATGCTCGAGGGCATGGTAAAGAACAACGGCAAGTTCAGCTTCAGCTTCTTCGCCGGCTGTCCCGGTCTCGAATGATCATAAGGCAGGGCCCCGCCGAATAATTTCCGCGGGGCCCTGTTTTACGCTTGTTTTGAGTTGGCAAAAAGGCTATAATGCTTTTGGATCATAAGATGTGAGACGGGACGCGGCTCCCGCTCAGGAAGGGAGGCGATCCCATTGGTTAAGTTGATGGTTGGCCACAAGGGAAGCGGAAAGACTAAAATGATGGTCGATATGGCCAACACCAGCCTGGACAAGGTCAACGGAAGCGTAGTATTCATAAACAAGAATCACAGATTGATGTACGATCTCAAGTACAGGATCAGGGTCGTCTGCATGGAGGATTACGAAGAGATCACCAATGTGGACGAGTACATCGGTTTTATTTTAGGCATAATAAGCCAGGATCACGACATAGAGATGATCTTCATCGACAGCCTGCTCAAGCACGCCGACGTATCGGTCGCCAATCTTGAGGACTTTTTCGAGAGGCTGTCGAAGATATCCGGCGCCTACGGACCGGATTTCATTATCAGCGTCAGCGCCGACAGAGAAGAGCTGGGCGATTACATCGAAAAATACGAGATCCTCAATTGATCTGAGGATCGGCTGAAGGAGAAAACAAAAGGACCATGGCCGCATGGTCCTTTTTCAGTGCGCCGGATCAGTCCCGGTCCTTCTTGAGGGCCCGCACCAGCTCCTTCGCCTTCGCGACGTCCTCTTTGCCGGCGATCCCGCCGTATCTGGCCCGGATGTAGAGCTCCCTTAAGCGGGCCCCGGCCTCGGGGTCGAAGCTGGCCGATGAGATGTTCAGCACGTTCTCGCTGGTCATGTGCTTTTCCAGCGGGAAGCCGTGCTTTCTGTAGATCTTGAGGAAGCTCCTGTACTGGGCCCTGAGCTTTTCGATCAGGCCCTCGTTGGCGGCGCGGCCCTTTTCTTCTCTGTCGTTTATGAAGCTCCTGGTCTCTCTCTCGCCCGTATCCTGGGGCCTCCTTCTGGTGACCATGCCCTGCATGTACTTGAAGAGCCTGTAGGCGACGTACATGGCGAGGAGTATGAGGCAGATGGTCGCGACGGTCCTGAGTATGGGGTGGGCGTTGGGATCGTAGTTGTCCTCGAGGAGCTCCTCCCCCGACTCGCCGTAGATGGTCTCGTAATCGGGGATCTCGGCGCCCTCGACGTGCAGGAGCTTGAGGATCCAGCCCACGATCTTAGCCATGATGTAGAATACATAGACTATGACCTGCGTCAGGGCCAGCAGCACCGGCACTACGCAGCTGAGGTAGATCGCGCTGAGGCCCTTTGAGACGGCCGCCCTGAAGCCCTGCGAGCTCACCGCGGCGCTGAAGATCAGCAGCAGGGCGGCGGTGCCGGCGGTCACGGCCTGGTACAGCGGCGAGGTGTAGACGTCTATGTCGTGGCGCATCGATCTGGTCAGCATGACGCAGCAGCAGAGGCAGATCACCGCGCAGGGAAGGCTGATGGCCATCAGGGCTTCGCTCCCCCTCATCACGAGGATTATGATCGCGAAGAAGGAGAAGACCTTGGTAAAGAGCGAGAGCAGGTCCGCGGCCGAGGCCCAGCTGGGATAATAAGTACGGTCTTTGGCGCTCATGAAGAGGTAGCCGGCCGCCGGTATGAAGGACAGCGTATAAGCGAGGCAGCGGTGCGGGAGCAGCAGGCAGAGCAGGGTGAGGGCAGGGGGGACGAACCTCAGCCAGCCCTTCTTTTCGAGCAGGAAGGAGCAGGCGAAGGCCGCGCTCATCAGCATCAGGGTCAGCAGTATCATGGAGGCGTCGGCGCCGAACTTGACGGCGAAGAAGCCCGCGAAGCTGTAGTAGAAGGCGAGGTCGCCCATGCCTTTGAGTATCAGAAGGGGAAGCATCAGATCTCACCTCCCGCGTTTATGCAGAGTATCTGCAGACCGGCTCTGGCGGCCTGTTTTCTGGCCTCGGCGCACTGGCCGGCTTCGTCGCCCGCGGTGATGAAGACCAGGCCGTAGCTCCCGCTGCTCCTTTTGACGGCGTCGGAGAGCAGGCTGCGGCAGTTCTTGGTCACCATGTAGCCGGCCCTGCCCAGGCCCTCGAGTATGTAGCCGAAGTGGGTCCTGCCCAGGCCTTCGCCCACGAAGCCGAAGCCCTTGACGCTGCCCATGGAGACCGCGTTGGTGACGTAAGAGTAGTTCAGGTGGCGGTCTTCGAGCTCCCTGCAGACGTAGCGGGCCATGGAATAGGTCTTTTCTATGTCTTCCCTGGGATCCTCGCCCTGGGTCTCGATGTTCACGACCACCGTCACCGAGCTCTCGAGGGTATGATCGAGCTCCTTGACCATGAGCTGGCCCGACTGGGCGCTGCGGGTCCAGGATATCTGCCTCATGGGCTCCCTGCCGGTATACTCTCTGTAACCGATGGTGAGCACGGGGTCTTCGAAGATGAAGCGGTTGACGGAAAGATCGCCGGGGAAGCCTCCGGCTATATCGAGCGCCTGGCCGCGCTCGGCCTCTTTGGGCAGGCAGACTATCTCCACGAAATCGTCGTAGCGGGTGGACATCTCGTTGAGCCCCATGAAATCGCCGCAGGCGATGTTGAGGCCGTTGGTGAAATAGCGGCCTCTCGCGCTGATGGTCGTGGGGATGTCGATGCGAAGCTGCTGTCTGGGCAGAAGCCAGGTGGTCATGACCAGCTCGTAGCCTCCGGAGGCGGCCTTGTTCAGCACGCCCTTCTTCAGCCTGGGGAAGACGAGGCCGTCAGGTATGTAGATGCGCAGCTTAAGAAAGGGGAAGAACCTGAAGGTCCTGTTGCGCAGGATCACGCTGAGCTCGAACTCCTCGTCCGGCTCGATGATGATGGCGCTCGAAGCCATGGAAGCGTCGAGGCCTCTGAGGTCTCCCCTTCTCGAGAACTGCTGCGCCAGCAGGGCAGTTATGACGAACAGTATGACGAACGGGATCATCTAGAGGGTCTCCAGGGGGACCTGGACCTTTCCTATGACCCTGAGAAGGAACTCCTTCGCCTGGTCGGTGGTGCCGCTGCCGGAGCTCAGCCTGTGGCAGAGTATGAAGGGCGCCAGGTACTGGACGTCCTCGGGTATGACGTAATCTCTTCCCTTGATGGAAGCGTAGGCCTGGCAGCCTCTGTAGAGGGCCTGGCCGCCGCGGGTGGAAATGCCGGTCACGAAGCTGCTCTCGCTCCTGGTGCCCTGGATGATGTCCATGATATAACCGAGCACCGGCTCGGGGACTCTCACCTGCTGCCAGGCGGATCTTACGAACTCGGTCTCCTCGGCTGTCACGACCTGCTCAAGATCGTCGGGCCTGCCCTCGCTCATGGGGCGGGCGAGGACCTGCATCTCCTGGGCCCTCTTCATGTAGCCGAGGGAAAGGCGCATGAAGAAGCGGTCTATCTGGGCCTCGGGCAGGGGGAAGGTGCCGTAGGATTCAAGGGGGTTCTGGCTGGCCATGACCAGGAAGGGCTCTTCGAGCCTGGTGGTGACGCCGTCGACGGTGATCTGGCGCTCCTCCATGGCCTCAAGAAGGCTGGACTGGGTCCTGGGAGTGGCCCTGTTGATCTCGTCGGCCAGGACTATATTGGAGAAGAGGGGGCCGGGCCTGAACTGGAACTCGCCCAGCTTCTGGTTGTAGAAGTTTATGCCCGTAAGGTCGGAGGGCAGAAGGTCGGGCGTGAACTGTATGCGCTTGAAATTCCCGCCCACGCTCTTGGCGAAGGAGCGCAGCAGCATAGTCTTGCCAGTGCCGGGCACGTCCTCCAGGAGCACGTGGCCCGAGCACATGAAGCATACGAGCACCAGCTCGATGACGTTCTCCTTGCCTACTATCACCTTGGAGCAGTTCTCCACCAGTCTGTCTCTGTAGTCCTTTATTCTTTCAAGATCCTGCATATCGTCTGCCGGGCCCGGGGCCTTTCCGTCCTTTCTCGTATTCTCAAAGCTGAACAGCGTATCCGCAAAATTACCCTATATTTTACCATAACGAGCGGCAAAAGGAATAGTATTAAACTGCTTCGCGGCGAAAGATTTTCCACGCGGCGGGAAGGCTTGACGGGCCGGCGCCCGCCCGCCATAATGAGATCAGTACGATCTGCTTTGAGGAGTAAGCATGGAATATCTTGACGTGGTAGATGAAAAGGGAAGGCCGACCGGCGGGATCGTGAGCCGCGAAGAAGCCCACGAAAAGGGCGTCAGGCACCGGACCTCGCATGTCTGGCTGCTTCGGATGAAGGACGGAGAGCTGCAGGTGCTGCTGCAGAAGAGGAGCGACGGCAAGGATTCCTTCCCCGGCTGCTACGATATCTCCAGCGCCGGGCATATCCCGGCCGGAGAGGAGCCTCTCCCCTCGGCGCTGCGCGAGCTTTACGAGGAGCTCGGGGTCAGCTGCCGCGCGGAAGACCTTCATTACTGCGGACAGCGCGTCATCGACTTCGACCGCGAGTTCCGCGGAAAAGTGTTCCGCGATCGTCAGGTCTCAAGCATTTATATCCTCTGGCTGGACCGGGAGGAGGATCAGTTCGTCCTTCAGGAGGAGGAGATCTCGCAGGTCCGCTGGTTCGCCTTCGATGACTGCCTCAAGGCCGTCGCCGAAGGATCCATCCCGCACTGTATCTTTATGGAGGAGCTGCTGACTGTGAAGAAGGCCGCGGAGGAGCATCTCGCCTCTTCGCGGTAGATGCGGATCCGATCGAAAAAGCTTCCGGTGAAAACAAAAGACCCCGCAACCTTTGAAGTTGCGGGGTCCCTTCCGTGGTGGGCGATATTGGACTTGAACCAACGACCTCCTGCATGTCGAGCAGGCGCTCTAACCAGCTGAGCTAACCGCCCGCGGCACGAAAAATAATAACTTATTATCAGACATTTTGCAAGCACTTTTTAAACCATGGGCGAAATTTTTTGCAGAGCGCTGCCGCCGAACTTGTCCCAGACCTTTATATGAGTGTCCGATGGGACCGCGCTCACGGTGAGCTCTCTTCCCTTCGAGGCGGGAAGGAAGACCCTGCGGGCCTTAAAGCAGCCGTCCTCGATGCTGCCCGCCGCCGCGAACTCGGCAAGGGCCAGAGGGTTGGAGGCGAGGGCTTTTCGCAAAGACTCGAGCGCTTTGCCCCTGAGGCCCAGCTTTTCGACGTCCCTGCCGCATTCGGTAAGAGAATAATGCGTGGAACCGTCCATGAATATCTGCCTGTCCGCCATCTCAAAGGATATCTCGGGCGCGGCTTCGAAAGAGAGCCCGTTCTGCGTCATCAGATCGAAGGACGCTCCCGCTCCCGCCAGCCTCTTCGCCGCCGTCGCGAAGGCCGCGGGCGAGACGTCGCAGCAGGCGAAGGCATTCCCCTTTCGGCAGGCCGCCTCGGCCAGGGTGCCGCTCCCGGCGTAAAAATCGCAGCAGGAGCCGCCCGGGGGAGCGAAGCTCTCGAGCAGCAGCTCGGCGAGCTTCAAGGGCTTTTGCGTCGCGTAGCCCGTCCTTTCGGGGGAGCTCCTGGGGACCATGTCGAGATTGATGACGTCGCGGTGATTGACCAGGGTGTACCAGCCGTTCTCGTCCTCGTATTCCTTCACGCCCTTGAAACGGTAGGGCTTGAAGCCTCTGTTGTAGGATTTCTCCTTCTGGGGCTTGAAATAATAATCTTTAGACTTCGAGTAGACCAGGATGGTGTCGTGCTTCTTGGCGAAGCCCTTGCTGCCGAAGCCGCCGGAGCGGTACGACCAGATGAGCTCGTTAACCATGCGGCCGCTGCCGAAGACGCCGTCCATCAGCAGCTTTACGTAATGCACCGCGTGCCAGTCCAGATGGACCGCGATGACGCCTGTATCGGCCATTATGTCTCTCATGGCGGCGAGCCTTACGCCCAGGTGCGTGAGGTAGGGGCCGATGCCGCTGGAGCTCTTGTCGCTGTAGGCTCTTTTGCTCAGCAGCAGGGGGTCGTTCTCCCCGGTCGCCAGCCTCAGTCTGGCCAGCTGGTCGGTGCCGGTGAAGAAGGGCGGGTCGATGTATATGAAGTCGGGCGCCGGGATTTTACGATCATCCTCCGACAGCCATTTTATGAATTCGAGATTGTCTCCGCAGGCGATGATATTGCCGGAAGGCGCGAAAAAGCGGTCCGTGAGGACGAAGCCCGCGGAGGGGGAGGCGAGATATTCTTTGTAAGACGCGTCTATGCGCCGCGCCGCGGCGGCCAGATTCTCAAAGGGATCCATGGCGGTTCGTCAGTGGAAGTATCTGAACACGCCCTTCACCAGGCCCAGGACCTGCACCTTGTCGGTTATTATGGGCTCCATGGCGCTGTTGCGGGGCTGCAGGCGGTAGTGTCCGTTCTCTTTATAGTAGGTCTTTACGGTGGCCTCGCTCTCCAGGCCGTCTATCATGGCGACCACGATGTCGCCGTTCTCGGCAGTGTTCTGCTGCTCGACCAGGATATAGTCTCCGTCGAAGATGCCGGCCTCTATCATCGACTCGCCGTGCACGGTGAGCATGAAGCTGCTGCCCTTGCCCAGGTATCTGGCGGGCAGGGGGAAGGAGTCTTCGATGTTCTGCTCGGCCAGTATGGGAGTGCCCGCGGCGATGCGGCCC
>JAEEIC010000051.1 GCA_016281165.1 Bacillota bacterium
CGGGATCGACGGCAGGTGCGTCGGGATCGACGGCAGGTGCGTCGGGATCGACGGCAGGAGCGTCGGGGTCGACTGCAGGAGCGTCGGGATCGACGGCAGGTGCGTCGGGATCGACTGCCGGAGCGTCGGGATCGACGGCAGGCGCATCGGGATCCACTGCAGGAGCGTCGGGATCGACGGCAGGTGCGTCGGGATCCACTGCCGGAGCGTCGGGATCGACTGCCGGAGCGTCGGGATCGACTACGGGCGCGTCGGGATCGACGGCAGGCGCATCGGGATCGACAGCCACAATACTGCCGACGTTTCCGAGCGTTTCATCGGGCTGTCCGTCGAGGGCGAATACCGCCGACGGCACCATGTTCACGACGACGAGCAGCGACAAAAGTATTGCCGACATTCGTCTCATGACATCCTTGCTCTTTTTCATGATGATTCCTCCTGATCTGGATGAAGCTTTTCGGTAAGGCTTCACCCCCAAACAAAATCGCCGCAAAGCGAATTAATTAACTGAAACCGATATTGCCTGATGAAAAAGCAGGCGGTCAGACCCTCGAAAGATCTGTCTGTATTACGCATCTGAAGACATTTTTCCACTTAATAAAGTAGTTTAAATAATACACGCAGAGGGGGTATCAGTCAAGCAAATCGAGGAAAAAAGTAAGTGTTTTTTTACCCACATTTAACAGCCGAAAATCCTCCTGTATGCGATAGACTTGTGTACTTAGCTATTGTTTATTTTTCAAGCATTTGCGGACTTTTTGAGCACGAGAAAAGCGGCGGATCCCAAGGATCCGCCGCCATGCTTTTCCGCTGTTTTAGCCGGAGCTTTCGGCCTGTTTCACTTACCGCCCAGCTTTTCCGCCAAAGCGATGACCTTCTCCTCTTCCATGCCGGCGTCCATGAGCCACCTGGCGGCGGGAGCGGTGAAGTCGACCAGCTTAAGGTCTTCTTCGCTTCCCGCGATCTCTCTCATCATGGGCTCCAGCACCTTTTCGACGATCACGTCATAGCGGGCTTTGTCGCTCTCCTCGTTGATGTGATAGTAGTTGTCGTAGGTGATCATGTAGTCGTTTACGATCTCCTCGTAGCTTGCGCCTTCGAGGGCTTCGAGCAGCATGCAGACGAAACCGGTCCTGTCCTTGCCCTCGGTGCAGTGGACGAGGAAGGGACCCTCGTTATCGGCCATGGCAGTCAGGGCCGATACGACCTTCGACTTGAACTCTTCAGACTTAAAGTTCATATTGAGGCCGACGGCCAGGACCTTCCCTTCATCATAGAGCTTTTTGAAGCACGGGCTGTTAAAGCCTTCGGAAGCAAGGTATCCTTCGATCTTCTCCCCGGTATCGGCGAGGTCGATTATATACGCGACTCCCGCTTCGCTCATCAGGGCGTCAACATATTTGGCCCTGCCGTGCTGATCGTCGCAGGGCGAGGCGGAGCGGTAGACCCTGCCCTCCTTCAGGTCTCCTCCGGAGAGGGACCTGAAATTGGCGAAGACCGCGTCGCTTTCGTAGTCCTCTCTCGCGTCGGTATAGTGGATGTCGCGGGCGTTCTGGATATCCAGGTACTTGCCCTTTTCGTTGAGGACCACGCAGCCGGTATCCCCTTCTTCGATCTCGGCGATGACCCAGAGGTCGTCTCCGTTGTTGATGCAGGCCTTGATGTAGTCGTAGCCGGGATAGGCGACGAGCAGGGGCTCGCCGTTGTCGGTGTAATACCCGTTGTAATAGGGGATGTCGGTAAGGGTATAGCCGCTGGACAGCCTCACGTCGACGCTGTCGCCGTACTCAAAGCCCTGGGCGTTGAAGTCCTCTATGGTCTTGGTGAGGTAGATGCCGCCGAACTCGGGCTCGTGGATGAGGTCAAGGTCTTCGGGAAGCGCCGGAGATCCTTCTCCGGGGCCTGCCGGTACGGTGCCCTCAGGCAGGTTTTCGCAGTAGCGTGAGAGGAAGGTCACGATCTGCGCCCTGGTGCAGGGCTTTGCCGGGCTGAAGGTGGTCTTTGAGGTCCCTTCGGTCACGCCGCTCGCGGCAGCCCAGAGGACGGGCTCATAGTAATAGGCACCCTCGGCGACGTCGGTGAAGGGGTTCTCCCCTTCAGCCGCGCCCTTCGCAAAGCGATATAGCATGGTCACGGCCTGGCCGCGGGTCACGGTATTGCCCGGGGCGAAGGTGTGGGGCTCGACGCCCTCGACGATCCCGCTGTTGAAGGCCCAGGAGAGGGCTTCAACGTAATAGGCGTCCGGGTCGATATCGAAGAACATGGTGGTCGGATCAGCCGCGGGGCAGCCCGCCGCCCTCCAGAGGAAGGTGACCATCTGCGCCCTGGTGCAGTCCTTATACGGGCTGAAGGTGGTGTCTGAGGTGCCTTCGGTCACACAGTTCTCCACTGCCCAGACGACCGGGCCGTAGAAATAATCGTCCTCGGCGACATCCTCGAAGCTGAGCTCGGGGGTCAGGACGGGGCCCCCGCTGACCTTTCCCTCGGGATCGGTCCACCAGGCAAAGACGGTGCTGCTCCACTCGAAGACAGTCTCTTCGGTGATGCTCTCGCCCTCCCAGCCGTGCCAGCCCTCGAAGGTGAAGCCCTCCTTTTCGGGGACGGGCAGAGACTCGAGCCTGCCGTCTTCTCCGGCATACATGACCTCAAAGGGTTCTTCATCCGCGGCGTCGATGAGGAAATACACCTCGTAGCCGGGGATCACGGGGCCGATCTCGTCCACGGTCGTGAGCTCGGTATCGCCTTTGCATATGACGACGCTCAGATACTTGCCCAGATCGGCCTCGGTCGGAACATACGACAGGCCCGAAGCGCCCTCGATGGGGGTCCTTTCGTGGTTATATACGTACTCTTCGACCTCGGTTATATCGTCGTAACACCAGCGGATCTCAAGGCCCTCGATGCCTTGGGGCTCGACCTCGGCGGTCAGGGTCTTTCCGACCACCGCTTCTCCCATGATGCCCACGCTGTCGATGGAGGTCATGACAGACGACTGGTATATGACGCCGCCTGAAGGCTCATCGGTCTTGACCGCGCGGGTGTAGACGACGTATTCGGCCGCGGCCTTAAGGCCTTCAAAATAGACCCCGCCGCCCTCTTCGGGCTGCACGGCCTGCGTCCAGTCGGGCTCTTCGCCTTTTTCCGCGATGACATATTCCCAGCCTTCGTTTCCCATCACGTAGACGGAGGAGGAATCCCAAATCAAGATGCGGGGCTCGGGACCGGGGTTTATGAGCTGATCCAGATAGTCGATCAGATCGCTTTGGTCGATGCCCGGCAAAGCCTCGGTATCTGCGTCTTCGGCAGCGCCGTCCGCTGCTTCGGCCGGGGCGATGAGCAGCTCATCCGCGAAGACCGCGGCGGGTATAAGGCTCACGCAGAGCGCGAGCAATATTGAGAACAGTATCTTTCTTTTCATAAAATACACGCTCCTTTGCAAAATATACCATTATTTTAATTGAAGGAGCCGCGCGATTCAAGCCTGCCGTAAAAAAAGCTCCCCCAAAGCCCTGCGCGGGCTTTAAGGGAGCTCTCCCGAACATATTATATCATTTCGGACCGGTCAGGATCCTGCAGTCTTTTGACTACATCATTCCCATTCCGCCGCCCATGCCGCCGTTCATGGCTGCGGCAGCGGCTGCGGGATCTTCCTTCTTGATCTCGACGATGCCGGCTTCGGTGGTCAGCAGCAGAGCGGAGGCGGAAGCCGCGTTCTGCAGGGCCGACCTGGTGACCTTGGTCGGATCGACGATGCCGGACTTCATCATGTCTTCGTACTTCTCGGTGGAAGCGTTGAAGCCAACGCCGACCTTGTGCTTCTTGACCTCGGCGACGACCACGGAGCCTTCAAAGCCCGCGTTCTCGGCGATCTGGCGTACAGGCTCCTCAAGAGCTCTTACGATGATCTGGGCGCCGGTCTTGGCGTCGCCCTTCTGGGTGTCGGCATACTTCTTGACCTCGGGGATGACGTTGACGAGAGCGACGCCGCCTCCGGGAACTATGCCTTCCTCAACAGCCGCCTTGGTGGCGTTGAGGGCGTCTTCGATCCTGAGCTTTCTTTCCTTCAGCTCGGTCTCGGTGGCTGCGCCGACCTTGATGACGGCGACTCCGCCGGAGAGCTTGCCCAGTCTTTCCATGAGCTTCTCCTGATCGTAGTCGGAGGTGGTCCTGGCAAGCTCTGCGTGGAGCTGCTCGACTCTGGCCTTGAGGGCTTCCTTGCTGCCCGCTCCGTCGACTATGACGGTGTTGTCCTTGCTGACCTTGACGGTGGCGGCGCTGCCCAGCATATCCAGGGTAGCGTCCTTAAGATCGTAGCCCAGCTCCTGGCTGATGACGGTGGCTCCGGTCAGGACTGCGATATCCTTGAGCATTTCCTTTCTTCTGTCGCCGAAGCCGGGGGCCTTGACGGCGACGCAGTCGAAGACTCCCCTGATCTTGTTGACCACGAGGGTGGCGAGGGCTTCGCCTTCCACGTCTTCAGCTATGATGAGCAGCTTCTTGCCCTGCTGTACGACCTGCTCCAGTATGGGCAGTATCTCCTGGATGTTGGAGATCTTCTTGTCGGTGATGAGGATGTCGGGATTGGCGAGGACTGCTTCCATCTTGTCGGTGTCGGTGACCATGTAGGCGGAGAGGTAGCCTCTGTCGAACTGCATGCCTTCAACGACCTCAAGCTCGGTGCCCATGGACTTGGACTCTTCGACGGTAATGACGCCGGC
>JAEEIC010000052.1 GCA_016281165.1 Bacillota bacterium
TCGGGCCGTACCGCATCCTCTTGTTCAAAGCACCTTCGATGCTTTTTACTGTCCTGTAAAATGATAAATACACCCACTACAATAATAGTTTTTGCGGGGCAAAGCGTCAAGCGCATGATTGTCTGTGATCTAAACAATTGACGCGCTTTCCCATGCCGGCTCCATTTTGTTTTTTGCTATTGTTTTTTTAACGGAACAGGTGTATATAATAACTGAAATTCAATAAACGGGGAGCTTGCGCGAGTAGGCTGAGAGGGAGTGACGGTACTCCGACCCTTATACCTGATGTGGATAATGCCGCCGTAGGAAACCGACTTTTGCAGGACTATGCCTCATCAGGCAAAGTCCTTTTTATATTTCATAAGGGAGCTGACATCATGAAAAGCGATACGAAAAAACTGGCGGCCGCGGGCCTTCTCTGCGCTGTCGCCGTGGTCGGCAGCCTGTTCTCATTTCCTGTGCTCGGAAGCAAATGCGCTCCGGTGCAGCATATGGTGAACATACTCTGCGCGGTCCTGCTGGGACCGGGCTACGGTCTGGGGGCGGCCTTCGCGGCGTCTCTGATCAGGAACCTCACGGGTCTGGGCAGCCTGATGGCTTTCCCGGGCAGCATGTTCGGCGCTCTGCTGTGCGGCCTCGCGTACAGGAAGACCGGGAGCATCGCGGCGGCCCTCATCGGCGAGGTCTTCGGCACTGCGGTGCTGGGAGGCCTCTGCGCCTATCCGGTAGCCGTCCTTCTGATGGGGCAGGACAGCGCGGGCATCGCGTTCTACGCCTATGTGGTCCCGTTCCTCATCTCTACCGCGGGCGGAGCGGCCATCTCCGGAATACTGCTCAAGAGCCTTGATAAGACGGGTATACTGCGCCAGATGCAGGATTCCATCAAAAGATGAGGAGGAGCATATGCTTGGAATGATGCTCGATGAGCTGCGGAGAAGAGCCCCGCTCATCCACAACATAACCAATTACGTGACGGCGGGCGACTGCGCCAACATGCTCATAGCCTGCGGCGCCTCCCCGATCATGGCGGACGCTGAGGAGGAGGTGGCGGAGATCACAGCCCTTTGCAGCGGTCTGAACATAAATATGGGCACGATCAGCCAGGCCAGGATACGTTCGATGTTCATAGCCGGAAAGGTATCCAACGAGCTGGGGCATCCGGTCCTGCTCGATCCCGTGGGCGCGGGCGCGTCCAGGCTTCGGATGGATACGGCGATGAAGCTGCTGGATGAGATCCGTTTCACCGGGATAAGGGGGAACGTGTCCGAGATAAGATGCCTTCTTCAAGGCGGCGGAAAGGTGAGCGGCGTTGACGCCTCGAAGGATGACAGCGCCCGCGAAGACTATGCCGAGGAGACCGCCCGGCTGGCGATGAGCCTGTCCGGGATGACCGGGGCAGTCGTCGCCGTGACCGGGGCCGTCGACGTGATCGCGTATAACGGGCGCTGGTATGCTGTACACAACGGCCACCCGATGATGGCCTCGGTGAGCGGGACAGGCTGCCAGCTCTCCGCGATGACGACTGCCTTCCTCGCCGCAAACCCCGGCTCTCCCCTGGAGGCTGCCGCGGCTTCGGTCTGCGCCATGGGCCTTGCCGGCGAGATCGCCCGCGAGAGGCTGCTCGAAGGGGAAGGCAATTCATCATACAGGGATCACATAATCGACGCGGTCTTCAATATGACCGGAAAAACGCTTGACATGGGGGCAAGATATGAAGTGCGATAAAAAAGCGATGCTGCTCTACGCTGTTACCGACAGGAGCTGGACCGGAAGGCAGAGCCTTTACGAGCAGGTCGAAGCCGCCCTTAAGGGCGGTGTCACCTGCGTGCAGCTGAGAGAGAAGGATATGGACGACGACGCGTTCACCGCTGAGGCTGTCCGGATAGGCGCTCTCTGCAGGAGATACGGGGTCCCGTTCATCATCAACGACAATGTGGAGGTCGCTTTGAGGTCGGGAGCGGACGGAGTCCATGTGGGACAGGACGATCTCAACGCCGCCAGGGTCCGCGAAAGGGCGGGGGACGGCCTGATCATAGGAGTCTCCGCTCATTCAGTGGAGGAAGCCCTGGAAGCCGTCGCGAACGGGGCCGACTATCTGGGCGTAGGCTCCATGTTCGCGACCTCTACCAAGTCGAACGTGAAAAGGCTGAACAACGATATCCTGCGCGCTATCTGCGAAGCGGTCGACATACCGGTCGTCGCCATAGGCGGGATAGGAAAGAGCAATATACTCAGCCTGAAGGGCACCGGCGTGGACGGGGCCGCGCTGGTCAGCGCCATCTTTTCGGCCGAGGATATCGAGAGCGAATGCCGCGTCCTTCGCGGGCTCTCCGAAGAGATGGTGGGCGAATGAGGGTACGCTGCGCCGTATTCGATTTCGACGGGACCCTGTTCGATTCCATGTCCATCTGGGATACGGCGGGAGAGCTCTATCTGCGTTCGCAGGGCAAAGCAGCCTCTCCTTCACTGCGCGAGGACATCAGGACCATGAGCCTGAGGCAGTCCGCCGCCTATATGCGCGGAAAGTACGGGCTCAGGGTGTCCGAAGATGAGATAATAGAAGGCATAAACAGGACCGTGAACGACTTCTACGTCCGCGAGGTCCTCCCTAAGCCCGGCGTCCCAGAATTCCTCGAAAGGATGAAGGGCTCCGGAGCCCGCCTCTGCATCGCCACCGCGACCGACCGTCCCCAGATAGAGGCTGCCTTAAGGCGCTGCTCCCTGGACGGGCTCTTTGACGCGGTCTTCACCTGCGGCGAGGTCGGGCACGGCAAGGACGAGCCTTATATATTCCGCGCGGCCGTCGAGCGTTTCGACGCGGACAGAGATACCGCTCTCGTTTTTGAAGACGCCCTGCACGCGGCGCGCACCGCCAGCAGCGACGGGTTCAGGGTCGCGGCGGTCTATGATCCGAGCGAGAAGCGCCAGGACGAGCTCAGGGCTCTGTCCGATCTTTACATAACGGACTTCCGAAGGACGGAAGGATTCTGGAAGGCCCTTCCGGCGATATAGCCGGAGGCTTCGCGCGGCATACCGGGGGCACCACCTTATGCCGCCATATAAAACGATGCTGAAAGAAAGGAGCGTAAGCATGAAACTCAGGACAGCATTGACCATTGCCGGAAGCGACAGCAGTGGAGGCGCCGGTATACAGGCAGATCTGAAAACGATGACCATGAACGGCGTCTACGGGATGAGCGCCGTCACGGCCCTTACTGCGCAGAACACGACCGGCGTAACAGCGATACAGGAGTCCGATCCTGTATTTTTGGAGCAGCAGATCGACGCGGTGTTCGAGGATATATTCCCGGACGCCGTCAAGATCGGCATGGTATCGTCATCGGACCTGATAAGGGTCATCGGCCGCAGGCTCAGGCATTACAAGGCGAAGAACATAGTGGTCGACCCGGTCATGGTCGCGACCTCGGGCTCCGCTCTCATCAAGAATGACGCCGTGCGGACTCTTACGGAGGAGCTGCTTCCTCTGGCGGCCCTGGTCACTCCCAACGTACCGGAGGCGGAGGTCCTCTCCGGCATGACCATAGAGTCCAAAGAGGACATGGAGGCCGCGGCGCGGCAGATCTGCGCTTCCTTCGGCTGCCCCGTCCTTCTCAAGGGAGGGCACAGCGTGAACGACGCGAACGACCTGCTCTGTGAGGGCGGGAAGCTTACCTGGTTCGAGGGTAGGCGCATCGACAATCCCAACACTCACGGGACAGGCTGCACTCTGTCCAGCGCTGTCGCGTCCAACCTGGCCAAGGGATACGATCTTCAGGATTCGGTCCGGATGGCGAAGGATTACGTATCGGGGGCGCTGTCAGCCATGCTCGATCTGGGCAGAGGATCAGGCCCGATGGACCATGCTTTCA
>JAEEIC010000053.1 GCA_016281165.1 Bacillota bacterium
AACGAGATCCCGGCAGGATATATTCACCGCCCCGCAGGCGCCGCGGCTATTTCACACGCGGGCTTTATAAAGAAGCCCGGAAGTGATATAATAAATAAAATATCTGCTCTTTCCGGGCGGCAGAGCCCGTGAGAACGATCAGATCCTCTCATTTTACGCAAGAAAAAGGTCCAGACTGATATGGAAAACAAAAGCCTTAAGGAATTCACCGCAATGCTGGCGTCTCCCACACCCGTTCCCGGCGGAGGCGGGGCCTGCGCCGCCGTCTCGGCCATAGGCATCGCCCTGGGCGATATGGTGGGGGAATTCACTGTCGGAAAGAAGAGATACGCCGCCATCGAGGATGAGCTCAGAAAGAACATGGCTCAGGCGCAGAAGCTGAGAGAAGAGCTCCTCGCCTGCATAAACGCCGACGCGGAGTGCTTCGAGCCTTTATCCAAAGCCTACGCCATCCCCAAGGACGATCCAAAGCGCGACGAGATCATGGAGAAATGCCTGCGGGACGCCGCGGCTGTCCCCCGCCGCATTTTCGATCTCTGCATGCAGGCGATCAAGCTGATGGGCGAGTTCGCGGGCAAGGGGAGCCCGCTGATGGTCTCCGACGCCGCGACGGGCGTGGTCTTCTGCAAGGCTGCCCTCATCGGCGCCGCGGTCAACGTAAGGGTCAACACCAGGCTCATGAAGGACAGGGAATACGCCGAGGACCTCGACCGCTACATCAGGAACAATCTCAATCTCTATACCGAACTCGCCGACAGGATATTCGATTCGGTCTACAACAGCTTCTAGGAGGAGAAGATGGCGGGCATGATCCTTAAAGGCGGACCGGCCGCTTCCGCGATGGCGGAGGACAGCGCGAAAAGAGCCGCCGCTCTGAGGGAAAAAGGCATAATACCGTCTCTCGCCATATTAAGAGTCGGCGAAAGAGACGACGACCTCGCTTACGAGAGAGGGGCCGTGAAGCGCTGCGAGCAGGCCGGCGTGGCCGTCAAAAAGGCCGTGCTCCCCGCGGACGTCTCCGAAGAGGTCTTCTTCGACACGCTCAAGGCTCTTAACGAAGACCGGAGCGTGCACGGGATACTGATGTTCAGGCCGCTCCCTTCCCATATTGACGGGGAGAAGGCCAGGAAGACTCTTGCTCCCGAAAAGGATGTGGACGGCTGCACCGACGGTTCCCTCGCCGGCGTATTCACCGCCTCGGGAGGGGGCTTCGCGCCCTGCACCGCGCAGGCAGTGATCGAACTGCTCGACTACTACGGCATCGATCCCAAAGGCAAAAAGGCGGTCGTCATCGGCCGATCGCTGGTGACGGGAAGGCCCGCCGCCATGCTGCTCATGCACCGCAACGCCACCGTGACAATCTGCCATACGAAGACTCCTTCGGTGCCCGAGATGACCCGCGGGGCCGACATCATCGTCTCCGCCTGCGGCTGCATGGAGAGCATAGGGCCCGAATACCTCAGAAAAGAGGGCGGCCAGGTCATCGTCGACGTGGGCATAAGCTGGAACGAGAAGAAGCAGAAGCTCTGCGGCGACGTGCGCTTTGACGACGTCCTGGAGCTCGCCGCGGCCATAAGCCCCGTACCGGGGGGCGTCGGCAGCGTGACCACCAGCGTGCTGGTCAAGCATGTTGTCGACGCGGCCGAGAGGAGCCTGTGAGTTTGCCTGTTTATTTTTCAGGCAGATGATGATAATATAACTTGGATCAACGCGAAGTGAGCGCCTTCCGGCGCGGGAGGACGCATAAGACTTGAGAGTAAACGCGGGAGAACTGAAGGGAAGAAGACTGATATCCCCAAAGGGAGACTACATAAGGCCCACCAACGACAAGGTCAAGGAGGCCATGTTCAGCATGCTCATACCCTTCATGGAGGGCGATTTCGTCGCGGTCGATCTCTTCACCGGCAGCGGCAATCTGGGCATAGAAGCGATCAGCAGGGGAGCGAAGACAGTCTTCTTCTCCGACGACAGCAGGGAGAGCCTCGCGCTCGCCAGGCAGAACATAAAGCTCTGCGGCGTGGAAGACAGGGCGGTGCTGCTGGCGGGAGACTTCCGCGCCAACATCAAGAGGATAAACCAGCCGGTGGACATCTACCTCCTCGATCCGCCCTACGCCGACGGCTGCATACTCCCGGCCCTCGAGGCGATAAACGAGAAGGGCAATCTCAAAGAAGGCGGGGTCGTGGTCTGCGAGCACGCCTACAGGGACGCTCTGCCCGAAGAAGCCTGCGGCTTCGTGACCATAAAGTCAAGAAAGTACGGCGCCATCGGCGTCACCATCTATCAGAGAAAGGCGAAGACAGATGCATAAGGTCCTTATCGCGGGGAGCTTCGATCCGGTGACCGTGGGCCATCTGGACATGATAAAAAGATCCGCTCCGCTCTGCGAAAAGCTCGACGTCGGAGTCATAAAGAACTTTTCCAAGCAGTCCATGTTCACGCCCGAGCAGAGGATGAAGATGCTCAGAGCCTGCACCATGGATATCGACAACGTCAACGTCATCAGCTTCGACGGCCATCTGGCCAGCTTCGTCCTCGCCAACGGCTACGACGCCGTCATCAGAGGCCTCAGGGGGAGCTCGGACTTCGGCTACGAGATCCAGCTCTCGCAGATCTATGATGAATTCTACAAGGGCAGAGTCCAGACCCTGTATCTGATGACCGCGCCTCAGTATTCATATATCACGTCGTCTATAGTGCGCGAGAACTTCATGCTGGGCGCGGACGTCTCGGACTGGGTCCCCAAAGAAGTGCTCCCGCTGATGAAAAAGTATTATAAGGGGGAAGAGAAATGAACGTATTGGAGCTTTTGGACGAACTTGAAGAAGTCATACAGGTGGCGCCCTCCGTGCCCGTCGTGAGGAAGGTCATGGTGGATCCCAACGAGATCCTCGAGATCGTCAAGGACATCAGGCTCGAGCTGCCCGACGAGATCCAGCAGGCTCAGTATATAAGGAACGAGAGGACCCGTATACTCGACGAGGCCAAATCCGAGTACGAGTCCATCATCAAGGAGGCCGAGGACAAGGCCACCGCTCTCATCGAGAACGACGAGATCACCCTCAAGGCCAAGAGCAGGGCCGAGGACATCCTCAAGAAGGCCAGCGAGAACTCCGCCATCATGAAGATGAGCATACTCGATTACACCGACAACATGCTCTACAACCTGCAGGAGAAGGTCGACCAGCTCTACGGATCGTATTTCACCGACATGTTCGACGATCTGCAGTCCACCTTCGAGAAGATCAACAACAATATCTCCACCAGCAGGAACGAGGTCAAGGACCAGATCTACAAGGCCCAGATCGAGAACAGGGAAAACAAGCAGTAAATGAGAACGGCCGGTATCATCTGCGAGCTCAATCCTCTGCATAACGGTCATAAGCATCTTATCGGCAGCGTCCGGGAAAGCCTTTCCCCGGATGCTGTCGTTTGCGTTATGAGCGGAGACCACGTGCAGAGGGGCGCTCCGGCGCTGGCGGATAAATTCGAAAGGGCGCAGAGCGCTATTTGCGCCGGGGCCGACCTCGTACTCGAGCTTCCGGTATATCACGCCGTCCAGAGCGCCGCCGAGTTCGCCCTGGGCGGAGCGAGGACGCTCGCGGGCCTTGGCTGCGATATGTGTCTTTGCTTCGGCAGCGAGTCCGCAGACGCGGACGGGCTGCTCGGGACCGCCGCCGCGGTGACAGAACGGCGCGAAGAGATCGATGAAAGGATAGGGCGCTTCCTCGCCGAAGGCCTTTCTTATCCGGCCGCCTATGAAAAAGCCTGCCTCGCGGCCGGTATAAGGGTCCCGAAAGATCCCAACGACATACTTGCCCTCGAATATATCAAGGCTTCTCTTTCCGAAGGCGCCGGCTTTTCCTTTAAGGCCGTGAAGAGGGCGGGCAGCGGGCACGGCGATATGAGCGGAAGCGGGCGCTTCGCCTCGTCATCATATATCAGGCAGCTTCTCTCGGAAGGAAGGAGCGAAGAAGCGGAGAGCTTCATGCCTCCCGTGAGCGCAGGCATCCTGAGGAAAGACGGCTTTTTTGACGGGGACTGCGCGAAGAGGTACTTTGAGCTCGCCAGATACCTGCTCCTGACCGCGGGCGGCGAAAGGCTCGCCGATATCCCGGAGATGAGGGAAGGGCTCGAGAACCGCTTAAGGCAGGCGGCGCGCAGGGCCGAAGATCTGGACGGTCTCATCAGCCTCGCCAAGACGAAGCGCTATACCTACGCCGGTATGAGCAGGATCATATGCCAGCTCATCCTCGGGCTGAGCAAAAAGACTTATATGACTGTAAAGGCAGACGGCCTCAGATACGGCAGGGTGCTGGCTTTTAACGGCAGCGGAGCGAAGGTCCTCGCCCGCGCGAAAGAAGCGGGCCTGATGCCCATAGTCTCCAACATCAACAGGCTGCCGGAAGGGTCGCCCGTCAGGGCGCTGGCGGACAGCGACACCAGGGCCTCCCTCATATACAACATGCTCAGGGGAAAGGATCTTGAGGAAAGCTCCGACATGCTCAGGATACCTTCTCTTTCAGACGCAAAAAGACCTTGAAAATCCCGTACTTTCATGCTTTAATAAAGTGTTTGATTTTGTTTTGGATCACTCAAAATATAAAGGAGATCAATAATGAAGGTTTTAGTTATCAACTGCGGAAGCTCTTCCCTCAAGTATCAGGTCCTCAACATGGACGACGAGAGCCTGCTCTGCAAGGGACTCGTTGAGAAGATCGGCATCGAAGGCTCCATGCTGACCCATACCAAGATCGGCGCCGACAAGTTCGTCGTCGAGGCTCCCATGAAGAACCACACCGACGCCATCCAGTACGTGCTCGACGCCCTCGTGGACAAGGACCACGGCGTGCTCGCGAGCATGAGCGAGCTTGGCGCCGTCGGCCACAGAGTACTGCACGGCGGAGACAAGTTCACCGCCAGCTGCGTAGTCGACGAAGCCTGCAAGCAGGCCATCAGAGACTGCTTCCCCCTGGGGCCCCTCCACAATCCCGCCAACCTCATGGGTATCGAGGCTTGCGAGAAGCTCATGCCCAACACCCCGCAGGTCGCAGTATTCGATACCGCCTTCCATCAGACCATGCCTGCCGAGAGCTTCATGTACGCGCTTCCCTATGAGTATTACGAGAAGTACGCCGTGAGAAAGTACGGCTTCCACGGGACCTCCCACAGATACATCGCCCTGACCGCCGCCAAGATGCTCGGCAAAGATCCCGCGGATCTCAAGATCATCAGCTGCCACCTGGGCAACGGCGCTTCTCTGGCCGCCATCAAGGGCGGAAAGTGCTATGACACCTCCATGGGCCTCACCCCGCTCGAAGGCCTGATCATGGGCACCCGCTGCGGAGACATCGATCCCGCCGCCATCCCCTTCATCGCCGAGAGAGAAGGGCTCTCCCTCAAGGAGATCGACACCGTGATGAACAAGAAGTCCGGCATGCTGGGCGTCTCCGGCGTATCCTCCGACTTCAGAGACGTCGAGAACGCCGCCAACGCCGGCAACGAGAGAGCCGCCCTGGCCCAGAAGATGTTCGTGCACAGGGTCAAGCACTACATCGGCGCCTATATCGCCGAGATGAACGGCTGCGACGCCATCGTCTTCACCGCCGGCCTCGGAGAGAACGGCAAGACCATGAGAAAGTGGATCTGCGAAGACATGGATTACCTCGGCATCAAGCTCTGCGACGAGCGCAACGACGTCCGCGGCAAGGAAGCCTTCCTCAACACCGACGACTCCAGGGTCAAGATCCTCCTCATCCCCACCAACGAGGAGCTCATGATCGCCAGAGATACTGTCGAACTTACCGCAAAATAATTGTTGACAACTTAAGACCTCGTCACTATACTGTAATAGTTGATTTTAAGGGAGAAGGAGGTGTCACAACATGGCAGTACCCAAGAGAAGAACTTCCTCAGCTAAGACTAAGAGCAGAAAGGCCGCCAACATGGTCAAGAGCGCTCCCGCGCTTTCCATCTGCCCCCAGTGTCATGAACCTAAGCTTCC
>JAEEIC010000004.1 GCA_016281165.1 Bacillota bacterium
GCCGCCGGGGGAGGCCTCTTCCGGGGATGGCTGGCGAAAAAGTGATCATCAGTATTCCCACTGGTATACAGCCGTCCTTGTGAACGAGGCCGCTTTAAGGAAAGGCAGTCTGAAAATGTCCGGCCCGCTGTATGTGAGCGTGACCGCCACGGCGGGCCTTCCCGCGGAAAGGCCGAAGCTTTCTATGCCGTCATAGCCCTTGTCGTCGTCGAAGATGACCATGCTGCTGTCTATCCTTCCGCGGCTGAACATGGACTTTTCCCGGGCTTTTGCTATCAGGACCGCGCTTATATCCTGCGCGCTCCTGCTGTCGATGCAGAGCTTTCCCAGAGCGTACCTGTCCCTGTCGGTCGCAAGAGACCCTCCGGCCGCGCAGTCCTCCGCCAGTCTCTTCAGCGAATCCTGCATGCGCATGTAGAGCTCCATGTCGTCCCTGTAGACCAGAAAACCGGTGAACAGGAGCATGAAGGCCATAAAAAGTATCAACGTCTTCATCTTCTCAGCCTCTCGCTGGCCGCCCTCCCCTCTACCGTATAGTAATAAGTGTTGTCTTCGTCCCTGAGGCCGAAGAGGGATCTTCCGGCCATCATCGGCCCTAAGGGGACGGTGACGCGGTAATATATCATCCCTCTTTCGATCTGCGAGGCGGAAAGGCCTTCGCTGCTCTCGAGGCGGTACTTCGGGCTCTCCGTCGCCTCGATGAGTATATCAGCCGGGGAGATCCCCAGGGCGCCCGCGATGGACGCCCTGAGGCTGCCCTTGATGGCCGCCGTGAAGCAGCCCTCCTGCCGGGCTTCCTCCCTGGCGGCATAGACCAGGTCGCTGACCAGAGCCGCCCGGCTGCTGTTCTGCTGGTCGAGGGCGAACTGGAGGAAGAAGACCAGCATCAGCGGCAGTATGGCCGCCAGCACCAGAAACTGCTTCATCTCAGTTCCTCCCGTCCTGCAGCGTATGGACGGAGATCTCTCTGCTCCACAGCCTTTTGACCGAGCTGTAGACGCTGCTCTCCTGCCCGCCGGCGACGAGGCCGAAGAGATAGACGCCCAGCAGCACGGAGGCCGCGAGTATGATCAGCTGCTTCATCTCTCAGGGACCCGAGAATTCGGTCACCATGGCGTCGATCTGCCCGGAGACGGTCCCCGCGAGCCTGCCGGCGTCGGCGCGAAAGCCGAGGACCATGGCGGCGATGGCGATACCCAGTATCACCGTTGAGATCAGTACTATAAGTTGCTTCATTTTTACCTCCTTTGCGTAAAACTCAGCCAATCAGCATGCCCAGCTGGTCTTTCTGGGCGATGAAGTAGGCAACGTATATGAAATTGAGCAGGACGGCCATGCAGTTGATGACCACGGGGAAATAAGCGAGATCGCTCACGGCCTCATCCCTCATCATCTGCCTGGTCATCCGCTCCTCCCTCAGGGCGCTCTGGAAGAGCTCGACGCTGCTGAGAAGCTCCGCGGGCTCGATATCCTCCCAGCCGGCGAGGAACATGCCGATCTCCCTCGCGAAGCCGCTCTCGATGCGGCTGTAAAGGCAGGCCGCGGCCCTCTCCTTTTCGTTAAGGTGCAGCCAGTGAGCCATGTCGAGATAGACCGGAGACAGCAGCGTCGTGACGTCTGACAGCTCGGTGAGCAGAAGATCGGAGCTTATGCTCTTTCCTCTACCGAGGACGACCAGATTCTTGATGTAGGCGAGGCTCTCGGAGAGCTCTCTTTCGAGCTTTTCTTTTTTCAGCTCGTCCATGAAGCGGCCGAGCCGGCCGGGCAGGCCCCTCTTCTTTCCCGCTTTTATGTATCGGCCCAGGAATAGCTCCGCCCTCTCGCGAAGGTCCGGTCTTTCTTTTTTGATCATAAGGAGCATCCCCGCCCAGAAGAGCAGCAGCAGCGCCGTCATCACATGTCTCATCTTCTCCTCCTTAAAGATCCAGCCTGGTCCTCTCGATGAGCCGCAGGATGGCCGTATTGAACATGAACAGCAGTATTATCAGCAGGAAGAGCATCAGGCCCTCGGGGTTCAGGAACTGGTTCCTCGCCAGCTCCGCCGGGCTCATCTCAAGGTAGGAGACCGCGGCCGCCATGGTGCCGATATACAGTATGGGAACCATGTACATGGTCATGCGGCCGGCCTCGGAATTGAGCCTTTTGCGTTCCTCCGCCCTTCTGTTGGCCGCCTTGAGCTGGTCCGCGATGTCCGCCAGGCCCTCCGACACGTCACTGCCCTTCTCGGCCGAGACCCTGACACAGGTGGCGAGCATGCTCCCCCAGACCGTGCCCAGGGCGTATGAGAAGTCTTCGCAGGCCTTTCTGATCTCCCTGCTTCCCGAAGCGGTGCGAAGCCGCAGTATGAGGAGATAGACCTGCTTTCTGCAGATCGGGAAATCGCCTTCAAAGGAGGCCGCCGTCTCAAGAGCGCGGAAGATGCTGCGGTTCTGCATGCGGTACTGGCGGTTCAGCTCGGTGACCAGGGCGATGCCCTCTCTGCTGCCGCGGCTCCTGAGATCTTCGAGCCTGAGCTTCAGCAGTGCGAAGGGCAGCGCGCAGAGCAGCAGAGAATACATGAGCGAGGCGAAGGGCTTAAAGCTCCTGCAGCTGAGCAGGAAGACCGCGAAAAAGGCGAAGATCAGTGTTCCCAGAACGCTTTCCGGCGCTATCTCCTTTCCCAGGGCGGCCGAGGCGAGCCTGGCGGGAGCCTGCGCCCAGCGCGGCAGGCGCGACTCCTTCTTTACGCCCTTCCCCAGCCTTCTTCCCGTCCTCAGCCTGTGCGCCGCGTAGGGAAGGCAGTCCCTGAAGATGAGGAAAAGGCCCGAAAGATAAGAGATCATCAAGAATGCCCTCAACAGCGCGCCGGCGGCTTCCCTTATGTTCATTTCACTCCTCCCTGCCCGGAGAGCAGCGCCAGTTCTCTCAGCTGCTCCTTCATAAGGGCCAGATCTTCGGCCGAGCTCTCGAGCCCGTACTGCAGCTGGGCGGGGCCGATGCTCTCATAAAAGCGCCAGCAGCCCCCGTTCACGTCATATTCGCACATGGGCACGACCTCTATCCTCCCGTCCTCGGCAAGATTCATGTGATGTATGCTCCTGAGCCTCTTCTGCCTCTTGTCGGGCAGCTGTATGAAATGGAAGATGTAATCGAAGCCCGAGGCCAGCATCTGCATGGTGAGGCCCAGGTCGCCCCCGGTCTGCTTCACAATCTCCGTCGCCGCCTCCAGGGCGAAGCGCTGCGGCTGCCGCGAGTGGAAGGTAAGCTTCATCCTCTTGGTGCCCTTGGCCGCCAGTCTCACCGCCGTGTCGAGGGCGATGCCGTCGCGGGCCTCCGCCAGGATGAAATAGTCGGCGTCGCTCCTTAAGAGATTCTTGGAGATGAGCTTGAGCCTGTCGCCGTCGGCGATGAGCTGGACTATGGGGGCTTCGGGCAGGAGCTTTTGCATCGGTATCTCGGGGTCGGTCTCGACCATGACGCCTTCGAGGGTGGGATCCTCGTAGCTCTGCCAGGTGCTGAGGAAGGTGGTCTTGGCCGTCCTCACCGCGCCCATGAAGACCACGTTGAAGCCCAGCCTCACCATGGTCCTGAAGAGCGGTATCGCCTTCTCCGGTATGGTCCCCCTGCGGGCCTGCTCCTCGAAGCTCAGGCTGGGGATGATATATCTTCTGAAGATGAGCGAAGCCTGGCCGCTCTTGGCCATCGGTTCGGTGAAGACCGTCACTCTGGTGCCGTCGAGCAGGTAGATCTCGTAATAATCCCTGTCCATGCGCTCCTCCGGGGTCAGCAGCAGGAAGGACCTTATGAGCTGATCCCTTCTTAAAGCCCCGAGCTTTTGCGGCATCAGCTCCATGCGGCCCTGATCCATGAAATATATCCTCTCGCCGATGATCTTGGCGGAGCTGCTCTCGGCATAGGGGCCGCTGAACCACTGGGCGAGGCCCGCGAGGCCCCAGTTCTCGTGGTATATGCCGTCGACCAGCGATCCGTACCAGGGGGGATGGGGGCAGTTCTCCCCGCCGGCTTCTCTCACCAGCTGGGCGATCCTGCTCTTGAAGTAGTCCCTTTCCTTGGGGTAACCGATTATGGCCCTCTTCTGCAGCTCCAGGACCGATCTTGAGCTCTCCCTGCTCTCCCAGTCGCGGTCGAAGGCTTCTCTCACGCGGCGGCAGAGAGCCTCGAAATCAGCGCCGGCGGGATCTTCGTCCCGGGGCCGTGTCTGTATACCTCTCCTTAGATATTCGGAAAGATCGAATACTTCCATCATCTCCTCCTTTCAGACGCTTCGCGCAGGGCCTGGGCCAGCCTGCGTATGTCTTTCATGAAGCCGCTGTCCTTAATGAGCGCGAAGTCTTCTGTTTCCGCGGCAAGTATTCCTGATATCGCAAGCTCCTTAACGGTAATAAATTTACTGTCTTCTATCCCGCTCATCTCGCATATCTCCTTTTTCGTACACACGGAGGAGGCGGATCTGCGGTTGAGAACGAAGAGATCGGTCATTATCCCCAGCTTCTCATGCAGGGGCCTGAGCCACAGATACCTGTCAAGGCAGGCCGCGTTCTCTGTGAGGACCTGGCATACCGCGTCAGCTGAGAGCAGGCAGGCCAGCGGGAAGGGTTCGAAGATATCCGCCCCCGCGTCCAGTACCACCAGGTCGAAGGAAGCCCTGAGGGCCCGTATGAAAGCGGACGCCTTGTCAGGATCGCAGTGCAGGGCCAGGCCGGGGCTCGAAAAGCCCCTGATGATATGGAGCCCCGCGCTGGCGGCCGACCTTTCCCTGATCTCCTCCATCTCCCAGCGGCCGGTATCGATATACGGGAGCAGCCTCTCCAGGCTCTCGCTCCTCTCCTCTTTTTCCAAAGGGCCGCTGCGCGTCGTAAGGAGCATCACCCGGCTCCCGGGCAAAGCCCCCGCGAGCTCCTTTGCCGTCTGCCTGGCCAGGAGGCCGCAGCCCGTCTTGTGATCGCTGCTCGTGAACGTTATCGCTCTTCCCATCTCAGACCTCCGGTATCAGCAGCAGGAAAGGCTCCCGCTCCTCTTCTTTTTCATCGATATATCCATAAGCGTAAGGATCCGGATATCTCAGGCCGGCCTCTTCCGCAGCTTCTTCACTCTCTTCAGGCCCGGGCTTTGGCAGTCCCAGGCTCCTCTCGTAGATCGCCAGATACTCCTCCTCCCGGCAGATGATCTCCACGGAAGAGATCACGCCGCCGGCGCTGTTCCTTTGCAGCACGTCCGCGCCCGCCGCCTCGTCCCCGTTTATGGCCTGCTCTCCGCTGTCCCTGATGAAGGCGATCTCAAAGCTGCCCAGACAGGCCTGCTCCGGCAGCGAGACCAGCTTCACCCGGTCTCCGGCTCTGAGCATGGCGGGCCTCAAGGCTATCCATTCCTTCGGCAGGGTGAAGATCGACGCCCCGCCCTTAAGGACCTCGTTCTTCTCTCTGAAGAGCGCCGCAAAAAGCGGCGAGCCCGCCGGTATGTCGACAGAAGCGACCCTGCCCTCGCATAAAGCGGCCTGCCCGGGGCTCAGGGCCCCGGCGGAGATACTGTCCTTATCCATCCTCAGGCCTGTCAGCTGCCGGGTCTCTATCACCGTTCCCGCTTTTATATCCTCCGCCGCGGCCAGGACCTCCTCCGTCATCAGCATCTCTCTCGCCGAGAGCTCCCACCAGGCCATGCCGGCCAGACTGAGGATCACGATGATAAGACCCGCGATCGTTTTTGCCTTCATACTGTTTCCTCCTCACATGTCAGTTTTTACCATTATTATATCCATAAATTACCATTTGTCAATAGCTGGAGCTAAAATTTACCATTTCGCGTCTTCCATATCCCGCGGGACCCGCCGCGGCGTCTTCTTCGCCCTCCGAAGCGGCCCTTCCGCGCGCTCTTTATTTCCCGGACACAATAAAACATCCTTTTGCCGCTTTATTCTTTCCCCCGGATGATGTAAAATATTTGTGTATGTGGATAAGTCATTTCACCCGAAATGCTTTCAAGGAGGAATATTAATGTACAAGATCATCAGAAGAGAGGTCCTCAATCCCGCCGTTACCAGGATAGAGGTCGAAGCTCCCTTCGTAGCCAAGAAGGCCCTTCCCGGCCAGTTCATCATCCTCAGGGTAGACGAGGAAGGCGAGAGAGTCCCCTTCACCATCGCCGGTACCGACAAGGAGAAAGGCACCGTCACCATCATCTTCCAGATACTCGGCGCGACCACCGAAAAGCTCAACCACGTGATGGAAGGCGAATGCATACAGGACTTCGTCGGTCCCCTGGGCAAACCGACCGAGCTCGAAGGCCTTAAGAAGGTCTGCGTTGTCGGCGGAGGCGTGGGCAACGCCATCGCCTACCCCATCGCCAAGGCTCTTCACGATCAGGGCACCGAGACCCATGTCATCGTCGGCTTCAGGAACAAGGACATCATCATCCTCGAAGACGAGTTCAGAGCCTGCAGCGACAAGCTCGTCATCATGACCGATGACGGCAGCTACGGCAAGCCCGGCATGGTCACCGCCGGACTGCAGGAGCTGCTCGAGAACGGCGAGAAATATGATGAAGTCATCACCATCGGACCCACCATCATGATGAAGTTCGTCGTTAAGACCGCCCAGGCCTTCGGCGTGAAGACAGTCGTCAGCATGGCGCCCATCATGATAGACGGGACCGGCATGTGCGGCTGCTGCCGCGTCACTGTCGGCGGCGAGACCAAGTTCGCCTGCGTCGACGGGCCCGATTTCGACGGCGCTCTCGTCGACTTCGACGAAGCCATGCAAAGAAGCAGGATGTACTTTGATCAGGAGAGAGCGGCCCACGAGCATGTCTGCAATCTCTTCAAGATGGAGGTGAGATAAATGCCCAACATGTCTCTCAAGAAGAATCCGATGCCCTCTCAGGAGCCCGATGTCAGGAACAAGAACTTCAAGGAAGTAGCCATCGGCTATACCGAGGAGATCGCCCTCGACGAGGCCGCCAGATGCCTCAACTGCAGGAACCATCCCTGCATCAGCGGCTGCCCCGTGGAGATAAACATCCCCGGCTTCATCAAGAAGATCACCGAAAAGGATTATGAAGGCGCCTATCAGGTCATCAGCCTCGACAGCTCCCTTCCCGCCGTCTGCGGCAGAGTATGCCCGCAGGAGACCCAGTGCGAGA
>JAEEIC010000005.1 GCA_016281165.1 Bacillota bacterium
ACTTCCATCCTCCCATAGTCCGCGAATGCCTCAAAAGAAATATACACGTCATATGCGAAAAGCCCGCCGGCGTCTATACAAGGCAGGTCAGGGAGATGAACGAGGAGGCCGAAAAGAGCGGCGCCCTCTTCACGATGATGTTCAACCAGCGCACCATCAGCTCCTACAAAAAGATGCGCGAGGTGATAGCCTCGGGCGGCATCGGGCGCCTGCAGCGCTTCACCTGGATCGTCACCAACTGGTTCCGCACCGAGAGCTACTACGGGGGCGGAGGCTGGCGGGCGACCTGGGCCGGAGAAGGCGGCGGAGTGCTCATAAACCAGTGCCCGCACCAGCTCGATCTGCTGCAGTGGGTCCTGGGCTCGATGCCCGTCTCTGTCAGGGCGGTGTGCGACTACGGGAAATGGCACGATATAGAGGTCGAGGACGACGTGACCGCCTTCCTGCGCTTTGAGAACGGCGCCACCGGGGTCTTCATCGCCTCCACGGGAGAGGCGCCGGGCACCAACCGTTTCGAGGTGTCGGGCACCGGCGGCAAGCTGCTGTGCGAGAACGACAGTCTGAAATATTTCAGAAACAAGGTGGACAGCCTCGAATTCTCACGGACGAGCGAAAGAGGCTTCGCCGCGCCTGAATGCGAGCTAGTGTTCGAAGAGACGGGAGCATCCGGCCCCCAGCACGCCTTCATCATCAACAACATGGCGGACGCCGTCCTGGGACTGGAGCCCCTCTTCATCGACGGCCGCGAGGGCATAAAGGGCGTGGAGCTCATGAACGCCATGGAGCTCTCGGGCTGGAAGGACGGCGCGGAAATAAGACTTCCGGTAGACGAGGAAGAGTATCTGGACTGTCTGAACAGATACCGGGCGCTCTCCCGCTTCGATCCCGCGGCGAAGAGCCGGGTGGAAGACACCTCCGGCGCCTTCGGGGGCGTCAAGCTGCGCTGAGCGGGGCTCACTGTCCCCAGACAGTATCGAGAAAAGCTGCCCTTACGCGCAGCCACTCAAGGTGCTTCAGAGAATCCTCGCTCGTGCCGCTCTGTATCCTGTCCATATCTTCGGCATAGAGCTCTACCATGGCTTCCTCTTCGTCGGCCAGGCGGCTGACCCAGGCGGCTCCCCCCATCTGCTGCCAGCGCTCTTCGACCAGCTCCCGGAACCATTCCTGCTTATACAGGAGGATGAACCAGGGATTGGAGCGCTCCCCGTACTTCACGGCGTCGTTGATCGCAGGGAAGGTGCAGGCGAAGAGCCCGCTCCGGGGATCGCCCGCGCAGGTGAGATCGAAATCCCAGGGAGCGGTGAACGTGAGCCGGGGGAAAAGGCTGCCTTCGGAAAAGTCGACGCACATGAAGAAGCTGCTGTTGCCGGCGTCGTAATCGCCCATGAGCTCGTAAAGTATATACATATCGACAACGGAGCCGACGTCGATGACGGCCTCGACGCAGTCCTGCGCGGAGGCGAACGGGGCCCCGGCGAGCTCATACCCGTCGCCGAACGCCAGATATTCGCCCTTTTCGCAGGCCTCGTAAAGCACGCGGAAGACGCCGCGTATATATGAGGCGATGAAATCGACCTGCTCTTCGCTGAAGGTGTCGCTCTTTACCGAACAGGAGGCGGGGCTGAATCTGCTCCCGGCCCCGTTCACGTCCGCCGCCGCGGCGCCTTCGTATTCCATCCTGAAGCAGGGCTTTTCCCTGTATTCGTCGATCTCGACCAGATAGCCGGTGAGGAGGCTCGTGTCGCCCTTCTCCGGTTCTTTTATGTTTATACGGTGTTCGTTGACCTGGTTCTGCTCGCAGAGCAGGTAGACTCCTTTGAACTCCCCGTTCAGGAGGAGAGCGCAAAGACGGCTGTCCGAACAGTAGAGACCGTCGGGCTCGAGCAGCGAGCGCCCCAGACGCAGGGCGATATCGTTCTTGACCGCGTCCTGAGAGCCGGCCTTGTTTATCAGCAGGACCCAGTTTTTGCACTCCGCCCCGCCGTTGAGGCCGAGGACGCTGATCTTCTCCTCGAACTTGAGCCTGTAAGGCACGGCGTTGGCCCTGATCTTTTCCACGTCCCCGTAGTACGAGGAGGAATTCCCGCGCACGCGGATGCCCGCGCTCTTTCCCTCAAGGAGAGTCTCATGCTCCACGCCGTAAACGTCCACGCTGCAGGAGACATAGTCTTCGCGGCTCAGCACCTCGGCCCCGCCGGTATCTACGCTTATGACCGGTAACGGAGTGAGGACGGAGGATAAAGGATCGGTTGCGGCAGGCTCCGG
The DNA here is from genome assembly GCA_016281165.1 of Bacillota bacterium. GTDB lineage: Bacteria > Bacillota > Clostridia > Peptostreptococcales > Anaerovoracaceae > RGIG2707. The sequence goes on from JAEEIC010000005.1 coordinate 2,266, forward strand.
AGAGGAAGCAGGCTCCGACGCCGCCTCTTTAAGGGCGGAGACGCTCCCGGGGGAGGTCAGCAGAGACGGGGCTGAGCCCGCGCTAGTCCCCAGGAGCAAAAGAACAGAGAGCGCTATCACGGCGGCTGTCTTCATGATCCATATCCCTCCTTTCACCAAGATTGTACCATCATCAGCCTGCCGGGACAATGCCGTAAAGAATTCTTCGCTTTTTGCCCTTCCGCCACAAAAAACTGTTCACTTTGCGCGCGAACTCTGTTAATATATCGGGGCGCGGCGCGCGCCGCAAAATATCAGCGGGCGGGAAAGCCCGAAAGGCTCAAAAATGAACGATGATAAGAGACCGGTACGCGATACCGTATCAGAATACGCGACAATCACCGTGGCGGTGATGATAATGTGCGTTGGCATATACTTTTTCAAATTCCCCAATCATTTCGCCTTCGGCGGAGTGAGCGGCCTTGCCACCGTCCTCAGCGCCATGACCGGGATGACTCCCTCGACCTTCACTAACATCGCTAACTACGCCCTTCTGGCCGTCGGCTTCATCTTCCTGGGAAGATCGGTCGGCACCCGTACCGTTTACGCCACCGTTGTGATGTCGGCCTGCCTCGCGCTGCTGGAAAGATTCGTGCCCCTGGAAGGTCCTCTCACGAACGAGCCCCTGCTGGAGCTCATATTCGCCATCGCCTGCCCCGCCCTGGGATCGGCGATGCTCTTCAATATCCAGGCCTCCAGCGGCGGCACCGACATCATCGCCATGATACTTAAAAAGCATACGAGCTTTCAGATCGGCACCGCCCTGCTGCTGGTGGATCTGGCCTCGGTCGTGCTCTCCTTCTTCGTCTTCGGTCCTTCGACGGGACTGTATTCGCTCCTCGGCCTGGTGGGAAAGTCCCTGGGCATAGACACCCTGATCGAGAGCATGAACCTCAGCAAATGCTTCACCATAATCTGCGACGATCCCGACGAGATCTGTTCCTTCATAATCAACGAGCTCAAGCGCAGCGCGACCATCTACAAGGCCGAGGGCGCCTTCACCCACCAGCCCAAGACCGTCATACTGGCCGACATGAAGCCCTCGCAGGCGGTCCAGCTCAGGAGCTTCATCAGGACCACCCAAAAGGACGTGTTCATGCAGATAACCAATTCCAGCGAGATCATCGGACGCGGACGCGGCTTCACTCAGGGCTAGGTCCCCAAAGACCGGCTCCGCTCAGGGACGCGATACAAACAACTGAAGATCAGACATTTATAAAGCCCGGAATGCGCCGTGAGGAGCGTCCCGGGCCTTATTTCATAATTGCAAGCTTTTATGTAAAAATATATAATGTTTATGTATGTTATCTCGTTTACAGAAAGGCCGGATCATATGAAAAAGACTTATGAGATGCTAGACAAGTCCGATGTGCTCCAAAGAGCCAGAAAGATCATTTTCGCGGACAGAGACAACACCATCGCCCAGCACAAGGCTCTCACCCTCGTGCCCGCCTTCTCCCGCCACGAGGAGAAAAGAGCCGACTTCTATCAGCAGCTGATGGAGGCCGAGGGCTTTGAGAGCGTAAGAGACTCCGTAAACAACGTATACACTGTCATCAGGGGCACCGGGAACGGCCCCACCCTCTACTTCACCGCCCATCTTGACACCGTCTTCCCCATGGACACCCCGCTCGAGATCAGGATGAACGGCGAGAGATACGCCTGCCCGGGCGTCGGCGACGACACCGCCGCCCTCTCCCAGACCCTGACCCTCATGAGGGCGGTCAGGGACAGCGGCATCCGCTTCAGAGGCGACCTCATCATCGGCGGCAACGTCGGCGAGGAGGGCCTCGGCGACCTCTACGGCGTCAAACAGTTCTTTAAGGATCACCCCGAGGGGATCGACGGCTTCGTCTCCGTCGACGGCTTCCCCCACTCCATAATCTACGGAGGGACCGGCTCCTACAGGTACGAAGTATGCTTCTCCGGCCCCGGAGGCCACAGCATGGCGGACTTCGGCATGCCCAATCCCATACACGCCATGGGCAGGGCCATCGCGAAGATCTCAGACGTAAAGGTCCCGGCAAAGCCCTGGACCACCTTCTCCTGCGGCGTGGTCGAGGGCGGGACCTCCGTCAACTCCATCGCCCACGACTGCAAGTTCCTGCTCGACATACGCTCCGACTCCAAAGAATGCCTGGACAGAGCCAACGAAGAGATCATGGCCTGCATCAGGACTGCCGTAGAGGAGGAGAACGCCCGCTGGGCAGCGGAGAGAGACAGGGACGACGTCAGCCCCTACAAGCCCGGGCCCGGCGAGCTCCCCCATGCCGACCGCGTAGTCAGCTGCAGAGTCGTACAGGTGGGCAACAGGCCCGCCGGCTCCCAGCCCAGGGACCTTCCCCTCGTCAGGGCCTGCGCCGCCGACTACGAGTATTTCGGCTATGAGACCGGCTATATCGCGGCCTCCTCCACCGACGCCAACGTGCCCATCTCCCTGGGAGTTCCCGGCATCACCATCGGCGGCGGCGGAACGGGCAGCGGGGCCCACAGCCTGGCCGAGGAATTCGACCCGGCCGGCCTCGAGCAGGGCGTATACGAGATGTTCATGCTCATCGCCGCCCTTCTGGGCGTCGACGGCCTCAGCGAGCCCCTGCTCCCCCCTCTCAAGTGATAAAAACAGGCTGTCTTCGGGCAGCCTTTGCTTAGTCTCGATACGAAAGGAGATCCTTATGAAGAAGACTTACGAGACCCTGATGACCTCGGATGTGGTCAAAAAAGCCCTCGAGATCATGAAAGCGGACGAGCCCCGCACCTGGGAGCAGCATCAGGAGCTGGTCCTCATACCCGCCTTCTCGCGCCACGAGGAGAAAAGAGCGAAGCGCTTCGCCGAGATGCTCAGGGCCGAAGGCTGCGAGGTCACCGTCGACGAGGTCAACAACGTATACACCGTGATCAAAGGCACGGGAGACGGCCCCACCGTTTACATGACCGCCCACATCGACACGGTGTTCCCCATGGACACCCCCCTTGCCATCAGACAGGAAGGCAGCCGCTATTACTGCCCCGGCATCGGCGACGATACCGCCCAGCTGGCCCAGATACTGACCCTCGTCAGAGTGATCAGGGATTCCGGCGTCAGGTTCAAAGGCGATCTCATCATCGGCGGCAACGTGGGCGAGGAAGGTCTGGGCGATCTTTACGGCGTCAGGCACTTCTTCAGCAAAAAGGAGAACGCCGACAGGGTCGACGGCTTCATCACCTTCGACGGCAGCAGCAACGGCATCGTGACCGGCGGCACCGGCTCCTACAGATACAGAGTAGATTTCAGGGGACCCGGCGGCCATTCCTACGGGGATTTCGGCATGCCCAACCCCATCTTCGCCATGGGCAGGGCCATCGCCCTCTTCTCGCAGATGAAGGCTCCCGTCGACCAAAAGACCACCTTCTCCGTGGGCGTCGTGGAAGGCGGCACCTCGGTCAACTCCATCGCCCACGACTGCTCCATGCTGGTGGACATGAGGTCCGAGAGCAAGGCCAATCTCGACGCCGAGGACGCCTGCTTCAAGCAGATCGTAAAGCAGGCGGTCGAAGAGGAGAACGCCCGCTGGTTGGCCGATAAGGAGCTCTACAGCGACCGCTACAGCAAGCCCGGCTTCGTTCCCCTTTCCGAGAGGAAGGTCGAGGCCGAGATCGTGCAGCTGGGCAACAGGCCCGTCGGAGAGATACAGCCCGAGGACAGCCCCATCGTCGCGGCGTCGGTCGCGGCCTTCAGAGCTGTCGGCGTCGAGCCCAACATGAGAGGCTGCTCTTCCACCGACGCCAACATACCCATCTCCATGGGCATCCCGGCCGTGGGCATGGGCGGAGGCGGCAAGGGCGGCGGAGCCCACTCCGCGGGCGAATGGTTCGATCCCACCGACATCAGCGCCCGTCTCTCCAAGAACTTCGTGCTTCTCTGCGGGCTTCTGGGCGTGGAAGGCCTTACCGACCCCCTGCTCCCGGTCAGAGAAAAATAAGAAAGACGCGCCGGCCTTAAGACCGGCAGTCCGACTTGCCGGCATAAAAAATGCTGTCTGTATGGACAGCATTTTTTCTGTTCGTATAAGGCGGTCAGCGGACCTTTATGAGCAGGAGCCTTCCCTCTTTCACGGAGACCTCCGCCCTCATCCCCGGCAGCACCTCGTTGCTCACGCCGTACTGGTACCCGCATCCGATCTCGGCTCCGTCCAGCGGATACTTAGCCCCCTTTATCGATATGCCCCGGGCTGTTCCGGTGATGTTCAGGAGGGAGAAATACCGGTATGAACCGTCGATGAAGGCAGGCTCCTTCGAAACTATCTCCATCTCGGAGTAATCGTCGATGATCTTGGCCTTTTTGCCCAGCTGATCCAGATAGACGAGTATGTACACATTCCCGAGCGTGTGATCCAGCCTCGCTCCGACGACGCCTGTCAGAAGGAAGCGGTCGAAGCCCCTTTTCAAAGCCTCCTTCACCGCGTAGACAGTGTCCGTATCGTCCTTTTCCCGCGGGAGCGTTATCGTCTCCACGTCCATGCGGGGATCCTCCCAGGAGTCGAAATCCCCGACGATGAGCCCGGGCGCGGCGCCGAGCCCTTCCATATGCTTGAGGCCGCTGTCGCAGTATATAACGAAGTCGTCTTCCCTGAGCTCTTCGCGTATCAGGCCGTAAACGTTTATATCCGCCCCGCCTACTATGACGCAGCGCCTCTTCATGATCTCATCGTCCATGACATCTCCCAGAAGGCCATCTCGTAGCGGGAACAGGCGACGAATATATCGCGCAGATGCTTCAGCTGGTCCTCGTTATAATCAGCGGTAAGGCGGTCCAGTGTCTCAAGGAGGACGACGTTGTCCCGCGCGTAGCCCTCCGAAGCGTAGCCCGCTATCCAGTCCCCGTAGAACGGATCATCAAGCGACGAAGGCCTGTTCGCGACGATATTCTCCGCTATCAGCTGGTAGCTGTAGGCGCATGAAAGGATGGCGGCGAGTATCTCGGCCTCCCCGTCTTCATAGGCGACCCTGAGCATGTATGAAGTATACGACAGGTTGTCCAAAGACGGCGGAGTCTGATCCAGCTCCTCGCGGGACACCCCCAGCTTCGCCAGATAACCTTTGTGCACGTTCAGTTCCCCGTTCATGACGGAGATGTATTTGGTGAACAGCGCGGCTGTCTCAAGGCTCCTTGACTTGGCGACGCCGACGGCGAAGGTCCTGGCATAATCCCTCAGGTAAAGGCTGTCCTGGATGATGTAGAAGCGGAACTTTTCCCTTTCGAGAGTCCCCTCCTGTATCCCCATGACGAAGGGATGGCGGTTGTATCCCTTCCATATATCCTCTGCGGCCGCGAGCAGCATCTCACAGGTCTTCATTATTTCCCTCCTTCTTCGTCTTCATCACAGGCGCCAGGTCCCTTCCTGAGACCGGAAGGGAGCATGAAAGCATGGTCCATCGGGCCTGATCCTCTGCCCAGATCGAGCATGGCTGACAGCGCCCCCGATACGTAATCCTTCGCCATCCGGACCGAATCCTGAAGATCGTATCCCTTGGCCAGGTTGGACGCGACAGCGCTGGACA
>JAEEIC010000054.1 GCA_016281165.1 Bacillota bacterium
CGACGCAGCCGACGGAACCGACGCAGCCGAGCGAACCGCCCGAGCCGACGCAGCCGGCAGAGCCCGCGCAGCCGACCGAGCCCGCGCAGCCGACCGAGCCCGCGCAGCCGACCGAGCCCGCGCAGCCGCCCGAGAACGGCAGCGGAAGGGGCGAAGCTCCCGCGGATCCCGGCAATACCGGCGAGAGCGGGAATACGGGCGAGTGGACCCAGGTCCCCGAGGAGCCCAACGAGAACGTCCAAAGGGACGATAACGGAGAAGTCATACACAACTGGTAGCTTCATGCCCCGGAGAGCCCGTATCTCCGGGGCGTTTTTGCCCGCTCAGGCGGCAGCGGGCCGCAACGTAAAAAGAAAGGCGGTAAAGACATGAAGGTCCTTTTCATCGGCAACAGCCATACCTTCTTCAACGACATGCCCCGGCTCTTCGCTTCCATGTGCGAAGAGCTGACGGGGGAAGAGCCCGAGGTCGTCGCGCAGACCTACGGCGGGCGCTCCTTCAAGTGGCACTGGGAGGAGCAGTTCAGCCTGCGCTTCGCCCTGATGTACGGAGGCTTCGATTACTGCGTCCTGCAGCAGCAGGCCCATCCCTTCCCGGGCGAAGAGGAGACGAGGCCCTGGTTCCTCAAGATCGCGCGGCTGTGCAGGAGCTGCGGGGTCGTGCCCGTCATCTTCATGACCTGGGCGGAGAAGGCGAAGCCGGAGAACCTCGCCCTGATGAGCAGCCTCTACAGGAAGCTCTCGGAAGAAGAAAAGGCGCCTCTCGCTCCCATAGGCGAGATCTTCGGGCGCCTGCAAAAAGAGAGGCCCGATATCGACCTCTACTTCAAGGACGGCGAGCACGCCTCTCCCTACGGGGACTATCTCATCGCCTGCTGCCTGGCCCGCCTCCTCACGGGCAAAGACATCTCCGGACTCTCCTCCAGAGCGATCGATTTCGGCATCAGCATGGAGGACGGGCAGCTGAGCCTCTGCTGCGATCCAAAGAAGGTCTGGACCGAGCTCGACCGTGAAAAGACCGCCTTCATCAGAAAGGCGGTCGCGGAAGCGTTTTAAGTTTTGAGCCGGCCCGGGGCAGGCGGAGGGAGGGGCTCTACAGCAGCCCCATGTTTTCCTTGGCCTTGAGTATCCTCATCACGCTGGCGTTCACGCGCTCCTCGCTGAGGCGTCCGCTCCCGACGGCGTCCAGTATGCCGTTCACGGCCTCGTAATAATTGCCCGGCATGAGCAGAAGATCCGCGCCGGCCTCGAGGGCCCTGATGACGGACTCTTTATTCGAATAGGCCTTTGAGACCGCCCCCATCATGAGGGCGTCTGTGATTATGACTCCGCCGAAGCCCAGCTCGCGGCGGAGCTTTTCCGTGAGCAGGGTATATGAGAGGCTGGCGGGGATACTGTCTCCCGTGACATTAGGCGCCGCGATGTGGGCCGCCATCACGAAGTCCGCCCCCGCTTTGATGCCGGCCTTAAAGGGCAGTATCTCGCATCCCAGCATCTCCTCCCAGGTCTTGCCCGTCTGCGCGTAGCCCGTGTGGGTGTCGGTCTGCGTATCGCCGTGGCCGGGGAAGTGCTTCAGACATGAGCTTACGCCGCTTCCGCGCAGAGCCTCGCAGGAACGCGCGACCATCTCCGCGGCCAGGACCGGGTCGCCGCCGAAGGCCCTGTTGCCGATGATGGGGTTATTCGGATTGGTGTTCACATCGGCGATCGGGGCGAGGTCCAGGTCTATACCGTACTCCTTCAGGTATCCTCCGATGTACAGATAGGCGTCGTAAGCGGTCTGCGGATCGCCGGTCCGCGCCATGGAGCCCATGGTCGGCGTCGGTCTGATGCCGAAGACTGTTTTGTTCGATATATGCACGACTATCCCGCCTTCCTCGTCCACGCAGACGAAGGGCTTTACGCCGCCGAGGCCGTGGATGTCTTCGGTGAGCTTTTTGAGCTGGTCTGGGGCCGTTATATTAGCCCCGAAAAGGCAGATGCCGGCGCAGGGATATCCCTCCCAGGCCGCTCTCATGTTGTCGTTGAGCGCGACGCTGCTGCCGGCCCTGTACTTTCCCGTCGCGGGGTCGAAGGACAGGTTCTCGGGCGCGATGACGAAGAGCTGGCAGACCTTCTCCTTAAGGCTCATGGAAGAGAGCCTGACGAGCGCGTTCTCATATTCGAGAAGATCGCCGGGCAGGGGCTCTTCGGGAGGTATCTCCTCCTCGTACATCCTTCTGACCGCCGCCTCGTGCGCTTCGGCGCGCTTCTCCTCTTCGATCCTCTGCGCTTCTTCCCCCCTGGGCACGCCGGTGTTGGGCGAAGTCCCCCTGCCCGCCGCCGATGACACGGAAAGCAGGCCTTCCGAAAGGCCGCAGGCCGCAAGGCTCATTATCAGGCAGGATATGAGGAATATGAGCGGCAGTCTTTTAATCATTGCGTCTTCTGAAGAGGTCTCCCGTCCTTATCCCGAAGGGCGCGTTCACGGTCATGAGCTTCATGGGGGAAGCGGAGCGCTCAAGGGCTTCGCCTTCTTCGCTCACGATGGAGCTCACGGTCAGGGGCCTGCCGCAGAGGCCGGGGGTCACGACCTCGAGGGTGTCGCCCAGCTTAAAGGGATTCCTCGTGAGCATCCTGACGCGGCCGTCCACGCTGTCTTCCGCCGCGCTGCCCACGAAGAGCCAGTCCCTGATGTAGCCGGTGGTGTCAGGAGCGACGGACTCGGGGTCTCCGAGGTAGAAGCCCGTGCACCAGGGCCTGTGGCTGGAGGTGTCGAGCTCCCTGTGTATTTCTTCGGATGAGGCGGTCCCGTCCATGGCCATGCGGTAGGCGTTGACGGTGGTCCCGATGGAGTAGGGGGTCCTCATGCGGCCCTCTATCTTGAAGGAAACGATGCCGGCCGCGGCCAGCTCCCCGAGTATGTCGACGCAGCAGAGCTCTTTGGAGCTCAGTATGCCGCTGCCTTTTTCGTCCTCGATGACCTGAAAATACTCGCCGGGCCTTTTTTCTTCCATCAGGTAGTAGCTCCAGCGGCAGGACTGGGCGCATTCGCCGCGGTTGCCGCTGCGTCCGGCCAGATAGGCGGAGAGCAGGCATCTTCCCGAGTAGGACATGCACATGGCCCCGTGGATGAAGGCTTCGAGCTCGAGGCCCCTGGGCGCTTTGGCCGAAAGCTCGGCGATCTTTTCTATCGAGAGCTCCCTCGCCAGGACTATCCTCGAGACTCCCATGTCGTAATAGACTCCGGCGGAGCGGTAATTCATGCAGTTGGCCTGGGTGGAGAGGTGTATCTCCATGTCGGGGCATTTTTCCTTGATCTCGGCGATGGCGCCGATGTCGGAGACTATAATGGCGTCTATCCCGATATCATAGAGCCTGCTCACGTAATCGCCCAGCAGGGGGATCTCGTCGTTGTTGGCGAAGCAGTTCACCGTGATGTATATCTTCTTGCCGAAGGCGTGCACGTGCGAGGCCGCCTCCCAGAGGGACTCCTCGCTGAAGCCCACCTTGGAAGCTCTCAGCTGCATGAAGGGCCCTCCGCAGTAGACCGCGTCAGCGCCGAACCTTACGGCCGTCTGTATGCCTTCCATATCCCCCGCGGGGGCGAGGAGCTCGATGTTTTTAAGATCTGCCATGTATCTTCCTTTCAGGCCACAGCGCGCTCCGCGCGCCGAAAC
>JAEEIC010000055.1 GCA_016281165.1 Bacillota bacterium
CCCTCCGCGCTTACAGGCGCGGGCTGGCTCTGCTGAGAGGATCCCTCTGTGCTCGGGGGCGCCGGCTGCTCCGTCTGCCGCGGCGCCTCTTCCGCCTTTTCGGGCGCCATCAGCTCCAGATATCTTGAGAGCAGGTCCATGTACCTGCCGTATTCTATCCAGTTGCCGTCCTGCATGGCCGAGAGGGCCGCTTCGTAGGCCTGCTGGGCGTACCGCGCCAGTTCCTCGATGGTCTCGGCCTTGAGGGGGTTGCCGTCGGGATCGGTGAGCGCTGGAAGCTCCGGCGTCTGGGGATCGGCGGTCCCGGCCTGCCCGGAGGAGCCGTTCTTTCCCGGCTCCGCGGGCTTTAAGGCCCCGCTCCTTATATCCTCCGCCATCTGGTGGCCGGTGACGATGGGATAAGCGGTGTTGAGGGGCTCTCCCGCGCCTTCGCCGAAGAGCACGTTGAGGCACTCGGCCAGAGTCGGCTCGTAGGCGACCTTGTCGCCGTAGTAGGCCACGACCCTCTTGACCTCGGGGAGGCTGCCGGTGGAGGCCTCAAGGTAGATGGGCTCCACGTAGAGCAGGGTGTCTTCCACGGGGATCACGAACATGTTGCCTCTCAGGTACGAGGAGCCGGAGTTGTTCCAGAGGCTGAATTCCTTGGAGATCTCGGCGTCCTGGTTGATCTGGGCCTCGATCTGCGAGGGCCCGTAGACGGTGCGGTCCTTGGGCATGCGGTAGAGCACCAGCTGGCCGTAGTTCTCGCCGTCCTGGCGGGCGGTGAGGATGCCGGTGAGGTTGGCCTTGCCGCTGGGGGTATAGGGCAGGGCGCTCACGAACTCGGCGCTGCTCTCGCCGGGAAGCTTCATGATGAAGTAGTTGGGCTTCATCTGCTCGGTCTTCTGGCCGTACTGCTCGTCGGCGATGGCCCACAGGTCCTCGCTCTGGTAGAAGACGGCGACGTCGGTCATGTGGTACTTGGTATAGACGTAGGCCTGCAGGTTGAAGAGGGCGTTGGGGTACTGCATGTGCACCCTGAGGTCCTCGGGCATGGCCGAGAGGGGCTTGAAGAGGGCGGGATATATGCCCGCGAGGGTGGTCACCAAAGGATCGCTCTCGTCGCAGATGTAGTAATCGATGTCGCCGTTATAGGCGTCGATCACGACCTTGACCGAGTTCCTGATGTAATTGACCCTGGTGTTCCTGTTGTAGGGCTCGGAGTAGGGGTAGAGCTCGCTGGTGGTATAGGCGTCGAGTATCCAGAAGAGCCTGCCGTCCGCGCAGACGATGTAGGGGTCGTCGTTGTAGGTGAGGAAGGGAGCGATCTTCTGGGCCCGGGTCAGGATGTTGCGGTAGATGTGTATGCGCGAGTCGGAGCTGATGTTGGTGGAGATCAGCACCTTGAGGCTCCTCTCCTTGAGGGCGAAGAGCAGGCGCTTCAAGGGGGTGAGCCTGATGCCGCCCGTGCCCTCGTACTCGCAGTAGACGTTGGATTCCCCGCTGGGATAGTCGAACTCCGCCTCGCCCGTGTTGGTGATGACGTAGGTGCCGGTGGATTCCCCGTAATAGATCTCGGGCCTTTCGACCGCGATCTCGGGCACCTCCGAGACCGGCGGGATGCTGTCGATGAGCATGTCGGGCTGGCCGCTGGAGGTCACCTTGTCGACTCTGGAGAGGGTGATGCCGTAGCCGTGGGTGTATTTGAGGTGCCTGATGAGCCAGGAATCCTCGATCTTCTCCTGGTCTATCTCTCTGGCCGAGAGGAAGCACTGGGTGTACTCGCCGTTCACGTAGTAGCGGTCGACGTCGACGTCGTTGAAGTTATAATAGAGCCTGATGGACTGGGTCTGGTTGTAGAACTGCTTGGCGGGATCGAAATCGTTGATCCTGATGTTGGAGAAGGTCTCCATGTTGTCGAGGACGTCGGTCCTGTCTATCTCGCCGCGGCCGGAGAAATCCTTGACGCTGATGTCCTGCAGGTTGTAGGCCAGGCGCGTGTACTTGATGTTGTTGGCGAGGTAGGGGCTCTCCTTGGAGAGCTCGTCGGGTGCGACGATGAGGCTCTGCACGCCGCCCGCGGCGGCTCCTCCCAGCAGGGAGACGATGACCATCAGGGCGGGCAGGATGAGGGCGAGCTTGAGGCTCTTCTTCTTTATGGCCATGACCAGGGCCGCCGCCGCGCCCAGGGCCAGGACGATAAGTATATAGTAGACTGTGAGGGTGACCTTGATGTCGGTATAGCCGGCTCCGTAGGCGACGCCGGTGCCCCCGTAGAGCAGGTTGTATCTAAGAAGGTAGAAGCGCAGGGCGACGCCGACGAAGAAGAGGACGCCCAGCACCGTCACCTCGCCGGAGGCGACGTCAAGCAGGGCTTTGGCCTTGGTCTTGAACTCGCCGTTTTGGGGGCTCCTTTGGGGGGCGCTGTAGTCTTCCTCGTAGCTCCCGCCGCCGGTGGCTCCCGTGGGGATGCCCAGGAAGGCCGCGAGTATATCCGCCATGGGCCCGCTGCCGAAGGGATTGGCCGCGCGCTTTCTCTCGCCGTTTTCGGGGCCTTCCCCGCCGGCGCTCCCGGAGGGGCCTCCCCCGTAGAAGCTCCCGCTCACGTCTTCGCGCTTCTTCACCTGGCTCGCCAGTATCACATAGAAGATCGCCAGCACCACCGCCAGGGCGATGACGATGTTGATCGCGCAGGAGGCCAGGCCCTTGAGGAAGTCGAGCTTAAAGATATAAAAGCTCACGTCCTTTGAGAAGAGGGGGTCGGCGATGTTGAAATCAGTGGAATGGAAGAACTCCAGGATGTTGAACCACAGGGGGCTCACCACCAGGACCGCGATCGCCAGGGCGAAGACGGCGGAAAGGATCCAGCCCGCCCGCGTCACGGTCTTCTGCGACTTCTCGTCGGGGAAGCCCAGGCCGTTCTTTTTCAGGAAGGACTGCCTGAGCAGGCCCAAAAGCAGCTTGGCCAGCACCGTCACGACGATGAAGGCCGGGATGCCGAGCTTGAGCTTGGTCAGCAGCTCGGTCAGATACACCGAAAGGTAGCCCTGCTGCCTGAACCATATTATGTCGGTGATGACGTCGTTCAGAGCGAAGACGGCCGCGACCAGGACTATCGCCAGGATGACGAGCAGCCTTATCCTGAAGCCGGCGCTGTTCTTTTTATCTGTCATATGATCTCCTTCCCGCTTTGCGCGGACGCCCGGATACACTTTGCCCCGCCGGGGGGCGGGGCAGGTCTTTTTACTTGTATTCGGAATAGCTGACGATCTTGTAGCTGCCGCCTATGTCCTCGAGGCGGTAGACCATCCTGTCGTCGAAATCGTGCTTCTTGTCGCCGCTGGTGATGGTGATGAACTCTTCGGTGAAGACGTAGGCTCCTCCCTCGAAGGTCCTGATCTGGCCCAGGCTCAGCTGGGTGAACTCCTGCTGCTTCTCGGTGCCGGTCTCGTAGGTCACGGCCCTGTTGTAGGCGTCGCCGTCGGCCTTGAGGTACTCGAAGACCTTCTCGTCGCCGTAGTTGACGTAATCGTTCCAGGCGCAGTTGTAGGCGATCATGGTCGCGTACACGCTCTCGCGCAGGGAGGTCTCGTCCGAGGCTTCGGCCTCCGCCAGGTCGTCGTAGGAGGAGGATCTTTCCTCCACGTACTCGAGGCTGGGATCGAGGGCGATCTTTCGAATATTGCCGTTGCTGTTCTTTTCGATCAGGGCCTCCATGTCGAAGTTGTCCTTTTCGGGAGGCTCTTCCGGGCTGCCCTCTTTATTTTCGTCATCCGGGGCTTCCTGGGGCTGTTCGCCCTTGACCTTGGAGACGAGGCTGTTCACCAGCCCTTTGACCGTCTTGACGCCGGACTTGGCGGCGTCGGTGAAGGCCTGGTCGAGCTGGATGGCGACCGCGGTCGCCGACGATTCGGGCTTGAAAGTCTTGAGCCCGTAGACCGCGCCCTTGGCGAGGCCTATGATCAGGGCCAGTATCAGCAGGAAGACCAGGAAGGGATGGCCGCTGCTCTCGTCCTCGTCGAGATCGTCGTCCTCGTCGAGATCTTCATCGTCGATATAATCGTCGTCCTCGCCGTCGGCTACCTGCTTCCTCTCGTCTTCGGAGAGAGGACGGGTGTCGGAGGGCTTCTTCTCTTCTTCTTCGCTCTCGGGAGCGAGGCCCTCTTCGGCCTCCTTCGCTTCCTTTTCGGCCCTTTCCAGGGCTCTTTGGGCCCTTCTCTGCTTGCGGGTCTTGGGATCGCTGTCGCGCTCGGAGAAGAAGGCCTCTCTGGCCTTGGACATCTCCTCGAGCTTCTTCTTGTATTCGGAGCGGTGCTTGGCCTCGGCTTCCTCATTGAGCTTCATGGCCGCCATCTTCATCTCGACGGTGTTCTTCTTGAAGGCCTCCTCGCCCATGGCGGAGGTCACGTCGGTGAAGCGCTTCCCGGTCTTTTTATCGGCGGGCTCGAGCAGGCTCTCGCCCTTGTCGTTCTCGTCGATGCCGTCGAGCAGGCCGCCGAGCGTATCGCGCGCGGCTTCGGAAGGAGCTTCGGCTTCGGCTGACTGTTCTTCCCGCGCCTTGTCCTTTCCCTTTGCCAGCAGGGCGGCCGCGAGCTCCGCGGCTCTCGCCGCTTCCTCCGCTCTCGCCGCTTCCTCGCGGGCCTTGTTCGCCGCCGCTCTGGCGCTCTCGGCCTCGGCCAGGGCCGCGGCCCTTTTGGCCATCTCCTCGGTCTCGTCCTTTAAGGCTTCGCCCTCCTCGCTGAGCTTCTCGGGGGAGAGATCGAAGCGCTGGTAGACCTGGGTGTCGGCGCTGACTTCAGCGTGCTTTTCTTCGGGAGCGGGCTCTTCGCCGCCCTGGCTCCTGATGCGGTCCACCTCCTTGTTCAGCAGCTGCTGGAAGAGGGCGGCTCCGCCCAGCGAGGGCTTCTTCGCCTCCGCGGCGGGCGCGGGAGCGGCCTTGACCTCGGGCTCCTCCTTCGGCGCCTGCGCCTCGGCCTTCTCGGCCGGCTTTTCCTCGCGCAGCTTCGGCGCCGCGGGCTCGGCGCTCAGGTGGTCTTCTTCGGGAGCGCTGCCGGTGGGCTCGTTGGCCGGGACCTTGGAAAGGTCGGGCTCGTTTATGAGCTGGTTGAGCCACTCGTCGTCGGCGGGAAGGTCTTCTCCGCTCTGGTCTTCGGGCTCTGCTGCGCTTTCCGCCGGCGCTTCGGCAGGTCCTTCGGCCGGCGCCTGCGCGCTCTTTTCGGCCGGCGCCTCGGGAGCTTCGCTGCTTCCGGTCCCTGCTTCTTCGGGGGCTTCGCCCCGATCTTTTTCAGGCGCGCTCTCGGGCGCGGCTTCTTCTATATCGGCGTCGGAGCCTTCCTTGGGCTCCTGGGAGGGCTTCTCAAGGTTCAGG
>JAEEIC010000006.1 GCA_016281165.1 Bacillota bacterium
GACGAGCTGATGGACGTTCTCGCGACCGAGGGCAAGCAGGCCGGGGGCTACACCACGGAGCTCCCCAAATACCGCGTTCCCTTCATCTTCGCCAATTTCAACGGCACCCAGGGCGATGTCGAGGTCGTTACCCACGAGGCCGGCCACGCCTTCGAGGCCTGGCTCAACCGCGAGCGCGTGCCCTACGAGTACCACTGGCCCACTATGGAAGCCTGCGAGGTCCACTCCATGTCGATGGAGTTCTTCGCCGACCCCTGGGCCGAGGGCTTCTTCGGCAAAGACACCGCCAAATACCTCTACAGCCATCTGGCCGGGGCGGTCACCTTCATCCCCTACGGCTGCCTGGTCGACCACTTCCAGCACGAGGTCTACGAGCACCCGGAGATGACTCCCGCCGAAAGGCACGAGACCTGGAAGAGGCTCCTGGGCGTCTACATGCCCTGGATGAAGCTCGACGGCGAGATCCCCTTCTACAGCGAGGGCCGGGGCTGGCAGAGGCAGCTGCACATCTACGACAGCCCCTTCTATTACATCGATTACTGCCTGGCCCAGACCGTGGCCCTGCAGTTCTCCGCCATGATAGAAAAAGACCTCAGGGGCGCCTGGGAGCGCTACATGGCCTATACTTCTCTCGGAGGCAGCGAGACCTTCGTGAAGCTCCTTGAGAAGGCGGGCCTCAAGAGCCCCTTTGATGAAGAAACTCTTAAGGAAGTCTGCGAAGCCGCGGCCGCGCGCCTGGCGGAGATGGAGGTAAAGGATGCTTAAAGTAATAGGCCTGGGCGACAACGTCGTCGATCAGTATCTTTCGCTCGAGACCATATTCCCCGGGGGGAACACCCTGAATTTCGCCGTCTACGCGGCCATGCAGGGAGCCGACGCCTCGTACATGGGAGTGTTCGGAGACGATTTCCCGGCGGAGGTGGTGCAGAAGGCCCTGAGGGCTCACGGGGTGGATTTCCCCCGCTGCAGGCAGTATCCGGGCGAGAACGGCAGGGCCCAGGTGACTCTGGTGGACGGAGACCGGGTCTTCGTCGGGAGCAACAAGGGAGGCGCCCTGCGCCATCATCCCATGGTCCTGGACGCGGAGGATCTGGAATACCTCGGCGGCTTCGATCTTATCCACGTCAGCTGCTTCAGCTTTCTTGACGATCAGATGCGCCTGCTCAGGGATCTCAGGCCCTTCGTGAGCTACGACTTCTCCAACCGCTTCACCGATGAGATGCTCGAGAAGGTCTGTCCCAGCCTGGACTGCGCCATCATATCTTTAGGGAGCGGCGGTATGGACAGGGCCCCAGCCCTGTTCGGGAAGATCCACGGCCTGGGCTGCCCGATGGTCGAAGCCAGCATGGGCTCCGAAGGCGCCGTCCTCTCTTACAAAGGGAAGCTCTACCGCCAGCCCGCCCATAAGGTGGACGCGGTCGATACCCTGGGAGCCGGCGACGCCTTCCTCACCACCTTCCTGATCAACTTCCTCGATGAGACCCTGCCCGGCGAGAGCGAAGACGAAAAGATCGCGAGGAGCCTCGACAGGGCCGCCGATTTCTCCGCCAGGATATGCCTGACCCAGGGAGCCTTCGGCATGGGAGAGCATTATACCAATACAGAGCTTGAGCGTCCGGACAGCGTATAAACAGCGCAAAGACGACGCCGGCAGAAGCGCCGCGCCCTTAGCCGCGGGCGAATATATGCGGAGGGTGCCCCGGCGGCAAGGCCCCTGAGCTCTATCAAATAATCAAGTTACCCCAATACCAAATATATATCTGATCGAAAAAAGGAGAGAACCATGATCAAAATGAACGAAAAAGACACCGTCGCAAAGCTTCTCGCCGAGCATACCGTAAAGCACGTGTTCTTCGCTGCCTGCGGAGGCTCCATCGCCGCCATGTACCCCGCGAAGTACATGCTCGAAAAGGAGAGCAGGACCCTCTGCATCCACTGGCAGAACGCCAGAGAATTCTGCACCGCCCACTCCGCCGTCCTGGGTCCCGAGAGCCTCGTGATAGTGACCTCCCAGCAGGGCAACACCCCCGAGACCGTCGACGCGGCAAGGGTCGCGAAGGAAGCGGGAGCGACCGTCATCGCCTTCTCCTACGCCGAGCAGCCTCCCCTCTTCGAATACGCCGACTACTGCCTCGATTACAGCTACGGCCCGGACCTGATCCCCTCACAGAAGAAGGAATGCAGAGTCCTGCGCCTGTCCATGGAGCTGTTGCGCCAGCTGGAGGGCTGGGACAAGTACGGCGATGCCATGGAGAGCTTCGCCCTCTACGACGAGATGGTCGCGAAGGCCCAGAAGAAGTGCCTGCCCGAAGCCGAGCGCTTCGCTGAAGGCTGCAAAGACGAAAAGCTCATCTACACCCTCGCCAGCGGCTCCGTCTGGTCCTCCGCCTACATCGAGACCCATTGCATCCTCATGGAGATGCAGTGGAAGAATTCCGCCTGCATCCACTGCGGAGAGTTCTTCCACGGTCCTCTTGAGATCACCGACAAGGACGCCTGCTTCCTGCTCATGA
>JAEEIC010000056.1 GCA_016281165.1 Bacillota bacterium
AGATCGAAGACTATCTGCATTATGAAGGTCCTGAGGGTCAGGGCGGCGACAGTCCCCAGGCCGAAGGGAGCGCCGAGCAGGACTCCCGCCATCAGGGCGAAGAAGTCGAGGAAAAAGCGCGTGATGCTGATCTTGACCTTGGGGAACTTATAGCCCACTATAAGGCCCAGAGTGTCTCTGGGACCGCAGCCCAGGCCCGGCGACATATAGTATACGGTGCCGATGAGCTGGATGACGTAGGCGATGATTATATAGACTATGCCCAGGACCAGGGAATCGGTCTCGGGGACGATGTTCAGGTGGAACTCCCAGAGGTTGCAGAAAAGGCCCATGCAGATCCCGTTTATGAGGGATCCTATGCCGATCTTGCCCTTGCAGATAAGGTCGATGGCGATGACGAGGCAGCTGACGATGATATTGGCGGTGCCGAAAGGGATGCCGAACCGCGCCCTGATGCCGACGTTGAGGGTCTCCCAGGCGCCGATGCCGATGGCCGAGGCCCTCGACACGATGTAGGAACCGGTGCCGCAGAGGAAGATGCCGAAAAAGACCTGCAGTATGCGTTTGAGATAGCTCTTATACTTTTCGCTCATTTAAGTATCGCCTGAAACTCCCTGACTCTTTCCGGCACGTCGGCAGCGCCGAAGACCGCGGAGCCGGCGACCAGTATGTCGCAGCCGGCGTTTTTGATCGCCGCGGCGTTGGAAAGGTTCACTCCCCCGTCGATCTCGATGACGTAGTCAAGGCCCTTCTTCTTTCTGATATCGGCAAGAAGCGCGATCTTGTCCATGGCGAAAGGGATGAACTTCTGCCCGCCGAAGCCGGGATTGACCGACATCACGAGCACCAGGTCGAGGTACGGGAGCACGTATTCGAGGGTCGATACCGGGGTCGCGGGATTGAGGGCGACGCCGGCCTTGACGCCCAGATCCTTTATCTGCTGTATGACCCTGTGCAGGTGGACGCAGGCCTCCTGATGGACGACTATGAACTCGGTCTGCGGAGTCACGAAATCGGGTATGCGCAGCTCCGGCCTTTCTATCATCAGGTGGACGTCGAAGGGGAGCGAGGTCCTGCCGGCGACGCTCTTTACGACGGGCCCGCCGAAGGTGATGTTGGGGACGAAGGCTCCGTCCATGACGTCCATGTGCACATAGTCGGCCCCGCCCTGCTCTATGAGGGCGATCTGCTCGGCGAGCCTTGAGAAATCAGCGGATAAGATAGAGGGCGCAAGCTTTGACATTTGTTCTTCCTTTCGGGTCGGTGTTCGGGCGGGAGCGGATTCAGTACTCCCTGTTGTCTCTGATCTCCTGCAGCATCTCTTTGTAGGAGCGGTAGCGGCTTTTGGAGATCAGGCCTTTTTTCAGGGCCTCCGTGACGGCGCAGTCGGGCTCCGCCAGGTGCCTGCAGTCAGAGAAGCGGCACTTCCCCAGATAAGGCCTGAACTCGGGGAAGCAGCGCTGGAGCTCTTCTTCTTCCATCATCTGCGGATCGAAGGCCGTAAAGCCCGGGGTGTCGAAGAGAGAAAAGTCCTCGGTGATGAAGAGCTCGGTGTGGCGGGTGGTGTTGCGGCCCCTCAGGTTCCTTCTGCTTATCTCTCCTGTCAGGGCCCTCTCGCTCTCAAGGAGCAGATTGGTTATGGTCGATTTGCCGGCGCCCGAAGGACCGGTAAGGGCGGCCTGTTTCCCCTTCAGGGCCTCCCGCAGTTCTTCTATGCCCTCCCCCGTCCTCGCGCAGACGAGATGGACGGGATATATGCCCCCGTAGATCTCCTTAAAACGCGCGAGCAGCGCGGGCTCGGCCAGATCGGTCTTGTTCATGCAGAGCATCAGCGAGGCTCCCGCCCTTTCGGCCGCCACCGCGAAGCGGTCGCAGAGACCGAAGCTGGGCAGAGGGTCTCTTCCCGCCATGACCAGCACCAGCACCTCCACGTTGGCGGCGGGAGGCCTGCTGAAGGCGTTGAGCCTGGGCAGTATCTCGTCCACCGCTCCCGACTCCTCGTCAGAGAGACTGATGATCACTCTGTCTCCCGCCAGGGGCGTGACGCCGTCCTTTCTGAATATGCCTCTCGCCCGGCACTCGTATATCCGGCCCTCCGCCAGGACGTAATAGAAGCCTCCTACGCCTCTTAAGATCACGCCCTGCATCAGTTGAACTCGCCGGTCTCGAAATTGACCTTAAGATCGTAGGCGATGGTATTGCCGAACCTGATGACCACGCGGCCGTTGCGGCCCGTCCCGGTCACCGTTATGATCCTCGAGCCCTCGGCCTTCTCGGTCTGCTGGCGCGAGATCGGGGTCCTGGAACCGTTCACGTCGTCAGACACGTTTACCGTAAGCAGGAATATGTCATCCTCCGCCTTGGTGAAGTCGACGGGGATGGAGACGCTCTTGGCCTGGCCGCTGTCGCCCTGCTGCTCCTGCTGGCCGCTCTGCGCTTCGGAGCCCTCCGCCCCGGTGCTGACGACCAGGTCGATCTCCGTACCGGGCTCCAGCACCACAGAGGGTCCCGGCTCCTGGCTGATGACGCAGCCCTCGGGGACAGACACGTTGCTGGTCTTCATGACGCTGCCCACGACCAGCCCCACGCCTTCGATCTTTTCCTTCGCCTTCGCGTACTCAAGACCGATGACGTTGACCGTGAGGTCTTCGGGATTCTCCTCCGGTTCGCTTCCCTGGCTGATGACGAGATCTATCTTGCCGCCCTCCTTGAGCTCGGCGCCCCTCTCGGGATCCTGGCCCATGACGGTGTTCTCCTTGAAATCGTCGCTGTAGCTGTAGCTGACCTCGCCGACCTCAAAGCCGTAGCTCTCGATTATGAGCTTGGCCCCGGCGTAGGTCTTGGTGAGGAGATCGGGGACCAGGCTCTGGGCTTCGCCCTTGCTGACGCTGACCCTGATGCTCTGCCCCACCTTGATGGTGGTCCCCTCCGAGGGCTTCTGGCTCATGATCACGCCGGCCTCGTATTCCCTGCTCACGAGCTCCATCTCGACCTCGAGGTTGAGGCCCTGCTCCGTCAGCAGCTTTTTAGCCTCCTCGACGTTCTTTCCGCGCAGATCGGGAGCCTGGACCTCCTCCTGCATGCCGGGGATGAGCTCCTTGACGTCGTCTATGGTGGGCTTTTTCTCCATGCTGTTGTACTTGGCGACGATGAATTTCGCGGCGGGGACGGATATGCAGACCAGTATCAGGAGGGTGACGAGAGTCTTGAACCAGCCCCTGCTGTAGAAGGGTATCCTCTCCTCCTCGTCTTCCTCGTCATCGTCCTCTTCTTCCGCGCGCTTTGAAGGCTTCTTTTCCTTCTTCTCTTTCTTTTCCCTGCGCTCCTTCTTCTCTTCTTCCTTCTTTTCGTTCTTCTCTTCGGGAGGATCGACGCTGCGGGTGGGAGAGCCGGCGCCTTCGTTCTTCGCCTGCTGCTCCTCCTGCTCCTTGAGCGCCTCGGCCGCGGCCTCCTTTTCGGCCAGATCGGCCCTGCTGGCCCCCGTGCTCTCGGAGTGCCTTGAGAACTTGACGAAATTGAGGGCGGTTATCATCTCGTCGGCGTTCTTGTACCTGCTGGTCTGCAGCTTGCTCGTGGCCCGCATGATGATGTCCTCAAGATCCTTGGGGATGTCGGGCTTGATCCTGGTCGGGGGCACCATCTGCTCGTTCATGTGCTTGACCGCGACCTCCACGGCCGTCTCGCCGTCGAAGGGCACCCTGCCGGTCAGCATCTCGTAGAG
>JAEEIC010000057.1 GCA_016281165.1 Bacillota bacterium
CTGAAGCACCGCTGCCTGCGTAGCAGCGGTAAGCGTAAGCATAATATGCTTTTGTGAGGGCAAAAATAGCGTTCATGGTATATTTATTCTACTTCTTTGAGCGGTCTTGTCAAGTTTTTTGCGCTTTTCCGGCCCCCGCGGGATCTTCGCGCTACTTGGTGCCGAAGAGCCTGTCGCCGGCGTCGCCGAGGCCCGGCAGGATGTAGGCGTTCTCGTTGAGCCTCTCGTCCTTGGCCGCGATGTAGATGTCGACGTCGGGATGGGCCTTGGAGAGCTTCTCGATGCCCTCGGGAGCGGCGATGAGGCACATGAAGACGATGTCCTTGCCTCCGCGCTTCTTGATGGAGTCGATGGCGTCGACGGCGCTGCCGCCGGTGGCCAGCATGGGATCGACCACGAAGATCTTCCTCTTATGTATGTCGGTGGGCAGCTTGCAGTAGTATTCGACGGGCATATGGGTATCGGGATCTCTGTAGAGTCCGATGTGGCCGACCTTGGCGTTGGGGACGCAGGCCAGCATGCCGTCGACGAAGCCCAGTCCGGCCCTAAGGATGGGGACGATGGCGATGTCCTCGCCGGCCAGCATCTTCTGGGTGGTCCTGCACATGGGGGTCTCGATCTCGACGTCCTTGAGGGGCAGGTCTCTGGTCGCCTCGTAGGTCATGAGGGTGACGACCTCCTTTGCCAGCTCCTTGAATTCCTTGGTGCCTGTCTCCTTCATCCTCATGATGGTGACCTTGTGCTGGATGAGGGGATGGTCGAATACGTAAACTTTGCTCATTTGTTTCCTCCGGTACGTATTGTAGATTCTATCGTTCGGCCGGGGCCGCGCTGCCCGGGGATCCCTGCCCCGGCGGCGCCTGCCGCGGGCCGCAATAACATCTTGAGGGAAGGCCGCGCTCTTCCGCTACTTGTCCCAGTGCTCGCCGACAGCCTCGATGATCTCTTCGGGCTCTATCAGGTCTATCCTTCTCTGGTGCCTGCCGCCGTCGAAGGGAGTGTCGAGCCAGATGTCGGTCCAGCGTATGGCCTCTTCGGGAGTGGTGGTGCGGCCGCCGAAGGCCAGCATGTTGGCGTCGTTGTGGCGCTTGGTCATCTCCGCCATGAAATCGCTGTGCACGAGGGCGCAGCGGGCGCCCTTTATCTTGTTGGCCGAGATCGAGATGCCGATGCCGGTACCGCAGCAGACTATGCCCAGATCCGCTCTTCCCGAGACCACGGCCCTGGCGCAGGAATGTCCGTAGGGCGGATAATCGACAGACTCGGTACTGTAGGTCCCCAGATCGAGGACCTCTATCTTTCTGTCCTCGACAAGATGCTTCTTCAGGGCTTCCTTGAGCTCGAAGCCGCCGTGATCGCTCGCAAGGGCTATCTTCATTTCTTTTCCTCCCGCAGCTTTTGCTGCTATACCTGCTTGATATTATATCCCGCCGACTTGAGCATGCGGTTCATGACCGAGAAGGCGACGGATTCGTCCTCGGGCAGGGCCATGGCCAGTATCACGTCGGCACCCTCGCTGTCGGCCCTTCTGAGATCTTCGAAGAGCCTCTCGGCGGCCTCCCTGCTGTCTTCGTACATCAGGACTTCGGTCTTTTTGCCGAGCGACCGGCAGCGCTCCGCCTCTTCTTTTATGACCGCGCTCACCCGGCTCCTCTCGCCGCTGAAGAGCCTCATCTCGGCTCTGGGAGCGTAGTGCCTGTATTTCATGCCCGGGGCCTTGGGGACGAGGGCCGGATCGGGCCTTCCGAGTATGGCCGGATCGTATCCGCAGGGGACTCCCAGTATCTCCGTCACCCTTTCGGGAGTGATGAGGCCGGGCCGCAGTATCTGCGGCAGCTCCTCCGTCATGTCGATCACGGTCGATTCGATGCCGCCTACGCAGGGGGAGCCCATGATGACGGCGTCCGCCCTGCCGTCCAGGTCGTCTCTCACGTGCTCCCAGCGGGTGGGGCTGGGATGGCCGGAGAGGTTGGCCGAGGGAGCCGCTATGGGGCAGCCCGAAAGGCTTATGAGCTCAAGGGCCGCGGGGTCGGCGGGCATCCTGATCGCCACGGTCCTGAGGCCCCCCGTGGTGGCGTCGGGGACGATGTCCTTCTTCGGCAGCACCAGGGTCATGGGGCCGGGCCAGACCGCTTCCGCCAGCTTTCTCGCGTTATCGGGGAAACGCGCCGCCAGCTCTTCGATCCGGCTCAGATCGGAGATGTGCACTATCAGCGGGTTGTCCGAAGGCCTCCCCTTGGCCGCGTATATCTTTTTCGAAGCCTCGGGATCGAGGGCGTTACCGCCCAGGCCGTAGACGGTCTCGGTGGGGAAGGCCACGAGGCCTCCCGTCCTGACGATGGCCGCCGCTATCCTCATGTCCTGCTTCGATGTGCTGAGATAAAGGGTCTTCATCTTATGAATTCTTCATCTTCTCGGCCTGGTCGCTGGTGATCAGGGCGTCTATTATCTCGTCGAGATCGCCGTCCATGAAGCTGTCGAGCTTGTATATCGTAAGACCGATGCGGTGGTCGGTGACCCTCCCCTGGGGGAAGTTGTAGGTCCTGATGCGCTCGCTGCGGTCGCCGGAGCCCACCTGGCCCTTCCTTTCCGCCGCCTGCTCGTCGTGCTGCTGCTGCTGGTAGAAGGCGTAGAGCCTCGATTTGAGCTCGTTGAAGGCCTTCTCCTTGTTCTTGAGCTGGGATTTCTCATCCTGGCACTGGACGACGACGCCGGTGGGTATGTGGGTGAGGCGCACAGCAGAGTCGGTCATGTTTATGTACTGGCCGCCGTGGCCGGAGGCTCTGAAGGTGTCGACCCTGATGTCCTGCCACGAAAGATCGACCTCGACGTCCTCCACCTCGGGCATGATGGCGACGGTCGCCGCCGAGGTGTGGATGCGGCCGGAGCTCTCGGTCTCGGGCACTCTCTGCACCCTGTGGACCCCGGACTCGTACTTGAGCCTCGAATAGGCGCCGCGGCCGATGATCCTCACCACCGCCTCCTTGACGCCGCCTATGCCGGTGTCGTTGACGTCGGTGAGCTCGGTCTTCCAGCCCCTGCGCTCGGCGTATCTGGTGTACATGCGCAGAAGGTCGGCCGCGAACAGGGCCGCTTCCTCGCCGCCGGTGCCGGCCCTCAGCTCGATATAGACGTTCTTCTCGTCGTTGGGATCCTTGGGCAGGAGGGCGATCTTGAGCTCCTCGGTCAGGGCTTCGATCTTCTCCTCGCAGTCGGCGATCTCGAGCTTGGCCATCTCGCGTATCTCCTCGTCGCTCTCGGAGAGCATCTCCTTCGCCTCCTCAAGATCCGACTGGGCCTTCTTGTACTCCCTGTACTTGTTCACTATCGGCTCGATCTCGCTGAGCTCTTTTATATGCTTCTGCCAGCGGTTCTGATCCGCGATGACGTCGGGATCGGAGACCGTCAGGCTCAGCTCTTCGTATTTTTCAAGTATGAAATCAAGTTTCTTAAACACGATATTCTCCTCAAACATTCATAATCAAGGAATTATACCATGTATCGCGGATGCCCGCAAGAAAAAGCGGAGCCCTAAGGCTCCGCGAAAGCGCGTCAGTGTTCTTCTTTCCTGTAGCTCTCCATGAGCTTCTCAAAGGCCGCGGCGGATCTTCTCGCCGTGTCCTCGGGCACGCAGAGCGCGACCCTCACATAGCCGGGGAAGCCGAAGCCGCTGCAGGGCACCAGGATGAGGCCCATGTCGGCCGCCCGCGCGCAGAAGGCGGTATCCTCCTCGAGGGTCTTGACCATCATGTAGAAGGTCGCCTGCGGCTTCGTACAGACGTAGCCCATGGCGCTCAGGGCCTCGTAAAGGAAGTCCCTGTTCCTTCTGTAGAGCTCCACGTCCGAATGCAGGCCCGCGCAGCACGCGAGCGCCTTCTGGAAGAGCACGGGAGCGTTGCTCACGCCGTTGGATCTGGCGGCTCCCATGACCGCGGGGAGCAGCCTCGCCCTTTCTTCGTTGCTCTTGGGGATCAGTATATAGCCCATCCTCTCTCCCGCGACGGAGAGTGACTTGCTGTAGGAATAGCAGATGACGGTATTCTTATAGAATTTCGCCGGGAAGGGGAAGTCCGACCCGTCCAGTATGAGTTCTCTGTAGGGCTCGTCCGAGATGAGGAAGATGACGTGGCCGAACTCGGCGGACTTCTTTTCCAGGATGCGCGCGAGCGCCTCCAGATCCTTCGCGGGATATATCATGCCGGAGGGATTGTTGGGGGAATTGAGCATCAGGGCGGCCGTCTTCGGGCCGAGGGCCTTCTCTATGGCCTCAAGATCGAGCCTGAAATCGGGCTCCAGGGTCTTTATCACGAGTTTTTTGAGGCCCAGGCCCTTCATGATGGTGCCGTACTCGGGGAAATACGGGGCGAGGAGGGCGATCTCTTCGTCTCCGTTCTCCTTCATGGCCGCAAGCACCGCCGAGATGGCCGGGGCGGCTCCCGCCGTCATGATGATATCGTCCGGGCCGCAGCCGGCGCAAAAGCGCGCGTTCAGATCGTCCGCGATGGCCTTTTTCGCCGCGGGCACCCCGGGATGAGGCGCGTATGTGTGGAGCCTCACCTGGTCCTCCTCCCGCAGGAGGCGTATGAGCTCCTGCCTGTAGGCTTCGGGCATGGGGACGGCGGGCGCTCCGAGGCTGAAGTCGAAGATGTTCTCCGCGCCCAGCTCATCCGCGCGAGCCCAGCCCCGCTCGTAGAACTCCCTGATCGGGGAGGTGGAGGTACCTATCTCATACATCACTTTGGAAACCATATGATCTTTGCGGCGCAGCCTGCCGTACCGCGGCGGCCCGCGCCTCTCCTTTCTTTTTTTATTTATTATACCGCGATAACGGCCGCCTGCGCAGCGAATATGAGCTTTCGCTAATAAAAAAGGCGGAGCCTGAGGCTCCGCTGGCGGATCTTTTTTCGCGTCCGGCTGTCTCCTCCGCCCCGCGCCCTAGTCTTCGGGCGAGAAGCGTCCGTAGGCATAGAAGTGGCTGCGCCAGTAATCGAGGGAGAGGTCGGTGTAGCATATGCCCTTGGTGCCGGCGTGTATCATCTGGCCGTCGCCCAGGTATATGCCCACGTGCGAGACCAGGTCGGTCTCGTAGGTGCCCTTGAAGAAGACCAGATCGCCTCTTTGGACGTCGGCCTTTTTGACCTTGTCGGACATGCGGTAGAGGTCCTGGCAGCTGGCGGCGGTGAATTCGTAGCCGCACTCGTGATAGACGTAGATGACGTAGCCCGAGCAGTCGAAGGCGGCCGGAGTCTTGCCGCCGTAGCGGTAAGGCACGCCGAGATACTGTTCGGCGCAGGCTATTATCTCCTCGACGCCGGGATCTTCATCCGGGTCGGGGGCCTGCGTCAGGCTCTCGTCCTCCTCGGGCTGTTCTTCGGGCTCATGCTCCGCTTCGGTGTACGAGAGCAGGGCCATGGAAGGCTCCCGCGGGGGCTCTTCCGCCTCGCTCCAGCTGAAGACGGGCTCGGTCTCAAGACCCATGACGGCCAGCACCTCTTCGAAGCGGGAGGCGTCGGCGCCTTTCAGGAGAAGATCGAAGGAAGGCTCAAGGCCCGCGGCGGACAGTCCGCCGCTCAGGACGGTGCCCGCGAGAGACGCCGCCCAGCCGGGAAGGCTGCTGAAGACCTCGTCCCAGTCGGCCGCGCCGTCTTCGCTCCTGCCCATGGCAAGAGAGAAGAATTCCCTGCCCGCGAGGGCGGGATCGGCCGCGAGAAGGACGGAGCTGCCCCCTTCTTCGCCGGCGGTCCTGACGAGCCCTTTGCGCAGTAGCTCACTGCCGAGAGCCTCCGCGCTGTCGTCCGCGAAGACGGGCAGAGCGGCTGAAAGTACTAAAATTATAGTGAGTATTATAGTGATCGTATTTCTCATATTCGTTACCTGCATCGCTGCAATTCGTGATTATACGACATAAAAGGCAGAAATGCAAGCTTCTTTACATAATTCACTGTTTTACGGCCTTTTC
>JAEEIC010000007.1 GCA_016281165.1 Bacillota bacterium
CATCCACCCTGAAGGCGGCATATGCAAGACAGACTGCGAAAGAACATTATGATAGTGAGGAGACAGCTGTGAGCGATCTGGTACTGTATGTCCACGGCCGAGGCGGGAGCGCCAAAGAGAGCAGGCGTTACGAGCCGTTGTTCCCGGACGCCGAAGTAGTCGGGCTCGAATATGAGGCGTCTGCGCCCCGGGAAGCGGGAGAAGAGATCCGCGGTTTCATGGACGAGCTGGGCGCCGAAGACGGCAGCGTCATCCTGATCGCGAACAGCATAGGCGCGTATTTCTGCATGGACGCCGGCATCGAAGCGAAGCTCCGCCGGGCATACTTCATCTCCCCCATCGTCGACATGGAGAGGCTGATACTGGACATGATGGCCAAAGCCGGCGTGACGGAGGAGGAGCTGAGAGAGAAAGGCGCGGCCGCGGCCCCGTCCGGCGAGACTCTGTCCTGGGAGCATCTGAGCTACACGCGCGAACATCCCCTCCGCTGGGACGTACCGACCCTGATATTATACGGCGGCCGGGATCAGCTGACGACGCTTGAGACCGTGACCGCCTTCGCGAAATCTCACGGGGCCGAACTGACCGTGATGGAAGAAGGAGAGCACTGGTTCCATACGGAAGAGCAGCTGCGGTTCCTTGACGATTGGATAAGAGAAAATAAATGAGACGGCGCGTTACGCCGTCCTGAGGGCAAGAGCATGAAGATACTGGTATTGAACGGAAGCCCCAAGCGGGACAAGAGCGATACGATGCATATCACCCGCGCTTTTTTGGCGGGCATGGAGGAAGCGGGGCCGCAGGATACGCATATCATCGACGTCATCGATAAGCGCATCGAATACTGCACGGGCTGTTTTACCTGCATGCGCGGCGGTTCCTGCGCGCACGACGACGATATGGGAGCGATCCTTGAGGAGATCACGGCGAGCGAACTTCTGCTGCTCAGCTTTCCCCTCTACTGCTACGGGATGCCTGCCCCTCTCAAGGCTTTTTTGGACCGGACGCTCCCTCTTTCCGGCATGGCGATGAAGAAGGACGGCGGCCGCTACAGGCATGTGAGCAGGGCCGATCTCAGCCGTCTGAGATACCTGATGATCTGCGGCTGCGGCTTTCCCGGCAGCAGGCAGAACTTCGAACCTGCGGTGGCGCAGTTCAAGCTCTGCTTCCCCGCGGATAACACTGTCGTGACCGTGCCGCAGAGCCCCATGTTCAGCGCGCCCGAGGCGGCAGCCGTGACCGTACCGAGGCTTGAACTGGCAAGGCGGGCAGGAAGGCAGTATGCTACAGAAGGCAGGATAGACGACGCCCTGCTGGCCGAGCTCAACTCTCCCATGATCCCCGAGGAGCAGTACGCCGCCATCGTGAACAGCGGCGTCTGACCGCGCGGTCTTAATACAGATATCTATTCCAGCACCTTGAGACCGCCGTCGCCGAATTCGAAGATACTGCCCCTGCCCCGGGCGAGCATGCTGCCGTCGGGATAAGACCTGATCACAAATTCCTCGCGGTAATCGGGATCCTCGAACCATTGGCTGAAGATGAGCGTATCCCCGCGCCTCGCGGCGCAGGACTCGGAAGGCTCGATGGCGAAATCGCCCTTCTCGGGCCAGACGACCTGAAAGCGGCCCTCGTCCCCCTGGCGGGTGAGGCATAAGGGAGAGGTCTGCAGCATGAGATTGTAGCAGTTCCTGACGCTGTTAAGGGGAAGGCTTTCCCTGATCTTAAAGGAAACGAGATCTTCCGAGAGCACGATGATGTCTATGCGGCCCTCCTTGAAATCTACCATCAGGCAGTATATGAGGCCGTCCTCCATGACGGGCTTTCCGAAATACTGACCGTCCCGTGCTTTTAAAGGCTCATATACCCTGTTCTGCGCCCTGTTCACGAAAATGAGCCTGTTTTTCGCGATCTCATGGCCGCCGCTGAAGAGCTCCTCCGCCTCGTACAGGTCTCCCGAGGTATAGTCCATGCCCCAGTACCAGTCTCCGCCCAGATGATCGAGCCAGCCTATCCCGCCGGTCTTAAGTATCGCGATCTGCATCTCAACGCTCCTTTACACGATCAAACTTTACTATTCTGTCCGCCCTGCCCGCGGTGAGGAGCCGCCCCCG
Organism: Bacillota bacterium; assembly: GCA_016281165.1. Lineage (GTDB taxonomy): Bacteria > Bacillota > Clostridia > Peptostreptococcales > Anaerovoracaceae > RGIG2707. Next base: position 2,115 of record JAEEIC010000007.1, read on the forward strand.
TTACGCGGGCGTATTCCCCGGGATCGGTATCGCCTTCCGTGTTCACGAGAAGTATGACCGAGTCCGCGCCGATCCCGAACATCTCTCTGAGCCTCTCCGACTCCAGTATATGCAGCAAAAGACCGTAGGTGACCGCCCCCGATCCGCAGGAGACTATGGGAGGGTCGCCGCCGGCGGGATGCGCGTATGCCCTCATGCCCCGTTCGGCGAAAGAATCGGCGCAGGCGCAGAGGAAGGAAGAGCGGTCGCGCAGCACCGGCCAGGTGACGCCGCAGGGGGTGCCGCAGTTTAGGCCCGCCATGATCGTGAGCGGATCTCCCTCGACAGTATGGGCCCTGCCGTCCCCGGCCAGCACGGAGCGGAAGACGCAGGCCGCTTCGGTCGGCTCCGCGATGACGATAAGGGGCTCCCTGCCCTCGAAACGTTTAAGGAAGTACGACGCGGCTCCGCCCGCCATGGCCCCCACTCCCGCCTGCAGGAAGACGTGGGTCGGGACTTTGCCCTCCAACTGGGAGACCGCCTCTTCCGCCATGGTAAGATAGCCCTCCACTATCCAGCGCGGGATGCGCTCGTAGCCTTCCCAGGAGGTGTCCTGTATCAGTATCCAGCCGTTCTCTTCGGCGAGCTTCGCGCAGAGCTCCACGGTGCGGTCGTAATTGAGATCCGTTACGCGGGCTTCCGCTTCTCCCGCCTCTTCTATCGCCCTTCTGCGGGCTTCAGACGAGCCCGCGGGAAGATAGACGTGGGCACGGCAGCCGAAGAGCTTCGCGGCCCAGGAGACGCCCTTGCCGTGATTGCCGTCGGTCGCGGTGACGAACTCGATACCGGCGCAGCGCTCTCTTATCTTCGGATCGAGAAAGGTCGTGAAGTCCGAAGCGCCGGGGTCCAGCGACAGCTCTTCGCACAGTATCCTGAACATGCTGTAGCTTCCGCCCAGGCCCTTGAAGGCCTTGATGCCGAAGCGCGAAGACTCATCCTTGACCAGTATGGCGCCGACGCCGTATCTTTTCGCTGCGCGTGAGAGCGACGCGAGCGCGGTCGGAGCGTAAGCCGGAAGGCTCATATGAAAACGCCCGGCGCTCTCCGCCTCCTTCTCCGTAAAAGGAAGCTCCGCCGTCTTTCGGCAAAGCTCCTGTCTGATGATTTCGAGCCCGGGCTCTGAATATGAGATCATAAAAACCTCCCGCTAAGACCGCGCGTCAATGG
>JAEEIC010000058.1 GCA_016281165.1 Bacillota bacterium
CGGCGGCCTCACCGTCGGCGACCATCTGCCGTGAGCCTCGGAGAAATCCCAGATCAGCCAGATGTAATTGAAATCCTCCAGGCCCCTGACCGCCTCAGGCGCCCGGTATTCGGGCTCGAAGACGACCAGCGAAACATTGTCCACCATGCCGCTCTGCCTGGGAATGCCGAACTTCTCTTTATATCCATTGCGGATGTGCGCGATGATGTTCATGGGATGATCTGCCTTCACTGCAGCAGCGGCAGCACGACGCTGGTATAGAAGGCGCTGAGGGGCATGATGATGACGAGGGCGGGCAGCAGGTCCGGGACGGGAAGGTCCTTGATCTTCATCATCCGAAGGCCGGTGCCCAGCAGTATGAAGCCGCCGCAGGCCTTGAAATCGCAGATCATCACGTCGCTCACGAAGGGGATTATGAAGCGCGAGAGGCCGAAGAGGAGCATCATGAAGGCGAACTGGACGACAGAGACGCCGCAGACGGCGTAGCCCAGGGTGCAGGCGATGATCATGGCGGTGAAGAGGTCGAGCACCGATTTGCTGATGAGTATGCTGTGGTCGCCGGAAAAGCCCGAGACGAGGGAACCGTAGATGCCGGTGCCGCCGAAGCAGAAGAGTATGATGGCGATGGTCATGAGCTCGCCGCCCGCGGGAGATGACGAGCGCAGCGGGATGATCTTCGTGATCAGGCCGCCGAGCTTATTGAAAGCCCCGGCGATGTCGAGCTTATGCCCGATAAGAAGCCCCAGCACCACCGAGAGCACCACGGCGGGCATGTTCTTCATGAGGACGACGCTGGCGACGCCCATCCCCAGGGCGCAGAGACCGAAGACGCAGGTCATGTCGTCCTTGAGCTTGTCGGAAAAGATATTGCCGAAGAGGGCTCCCAGGAACCCTCCGATGAGGGTCGAGAGCGTATTGATGATGATCCCGATGGGCATGCTGACCTCCAAATGATCGTATTGACGTATAACGATTATACCACCGCGGATAAAAAATAAAACAGCCGGGGAGCCCCGGCTGCAGGGACTGTATCCGCTATCTTCTGCGCTCCGCCAGCTCGAAGGGAGCGGTCACTATGAGCATGTAGACCGCGACGATGAGGACGGCGGGCAGCAGGTAGAGGAAAGGCACGGGGATCCACGAATGGAAGATCTCGAGCAGGAAGTTGCCCTCGGTCTCGACGGAGTAGAAATAGTTGGCCCTGGGATTCAGGCCGGTCGTACGCAGGAACATGTTGAAGAGAAAGACTGCCAGGGCTATCACGCAGGACGTCAGCAGGGTCCGGGGAAGGTCTTTGAAGTGCGGCCGGTAGAGGCCGTAGGTGACGAGGGCCAGTCCCTCGATGAAGATCATGAAATGCGTGAGGTAAAAGCCCAGCATGCGGGGCAGCAGCAGCGAATAGCCGGCAAAGCCGTTGGCGGGCATGGCCAGGGCCATCAGGGCGCCCAAAGGCGCGAGGAAGAAGCAGAAGCACATCAGGGGCCTGCTTTTTTTGAGCGCCGCGATCGGTATCAGTATCATGTTGATGTTGCACAGCTGCAGCGGCAGCTCGCCCCACCAGTTGAAGCCGCCCATGGCGGCGGTTATCCTGTCGTAATCGGTGTCTATCGAGAGATAGTATTTATACACGAAAAAGCCGATGAAGGTAATGACGCAGGCGGCGGCGAGGACCGTCTGCCTGGTCGTCTCGCTCTCCCCGCGCAGCATAAGGCTCGAGGCGATGAGCAGGACGATAAAGGCGGCGAAAACGATGATGAAAAGTCTGTTGAAGGGCATCATCAGCCAGGGAACAGGTCTAGTCGACATGTATCATATCTTTCCAGCGTTACGCTTAAATGCTCTTTCGGGACGGTCCCGGTCGATATCTTATTTCGTTCAGTATATCATCATATGCGCCCGCAGGCAAGCCGGCAGGCTCCTCCTTACCGCGGCGCGGAACATGAGGGACTTGCTCCTGCGCCGAAGGACCGCAGCAAATGGCTTTTTCATTGTTTAAAACGTCAGCATCCCTTCCGCGCGGTGGTATGATATATTAAAGACAGAAGAACCGATAAGGAGCGGGGCCGCCCCGCACCGCGTGCTTTTCAAAGCTTCAGCCGTATGATTTTAAGGAGACCTAAATGTACCAGGAATGCAGTCTCGGATACAACAAGACCTACAGACAGGTCATCGATAATTTTCTGCCCAATCTGGCCGATTTCTACAAAAGGCCCTCGGCCTACCGCGTCGAGCCCTTCAGGATCTTCGGCAACCTTTACTACGTCGGCGACAGGAAGGTATGCATGCACCTCGTCGATACCGGGGACGGCCTGCTGCTCTTCGACACGGGCTACCGCAATACCAGCCACATGCTGGTCCAGTCCATATACGACCTGGGCTTCGACCCGCACGATATAAAGCTCATCATCCATTCGCACGGCCACTTCGACCACTTCGGCAGCGGCAATGAGTTCAGGGCCCTTTACGGGGCGCAGGTGGCCATGAGCAGGGTCGACACCGAGCTGCTGCGGGAGGACCCGCGCCGCGCCCTCATGCACCTCTCCCCCGCCCCGGACGACGAGATCTGCTGGCCCGACATCGAGATCGACGACGGCGACGTCCTCACTCTGGGCAGCACGCGCGTCCGCTGCCAGCTCTCGCCGGGCCATACCATGGGCACGATGGCCTTCTTCTTCGACGCCGTCGATGGCGAAGAGACAAAAAAAGTCGCCTATCTCGGCGGCGTCGGTTTCTTGAGTGTCTACAAGGAGTACTGCCGGGAGTACGGTCTGCCCGAGAACAAGACCGAGCTGCTCAAGACATCGATCGAAAAGCTCAGGGGCGAAAAGGCCGACATCTTCCTGGGCAACCATCCCAACCACAACTGCACCCTTGAAAAGAGGCAGTGGATGATCGAGCATCCCGGCTCGGATCCCTTCATAAATCCCGAAGGCTGGAGCATCTTCCTTGACGCCCTCGAAGCCAGAAGGGCCGACTTCGAAAGATTGGGCTACTGACGCTCAGCGGTAGCAGATGACCGTGAGGATCAGATAGGATAATATCATTGCGCTCAGGATCAGGATCTGCTTGTCAAGATGCCCGGTCAGAAGGCCCACGAATTCCCTCACCGCGGCGTTGGGCCAGAAATACCATCTGGTCTCGGAGCCCATGCCGACGGCCCTCATCTTGACGCGCCTCGCGAACAGCCCGCTGCGGAACACGTGGTAATTGGTGGTCGAAAAAGCCACCTTCCCCTTCCCCTCGGGATCGGCCGCCATTATCTTCTCCTTTGAGAACTTCATATTCTCGAAGGTGCTCGTGGAGCGGTCCTCTTCTATGATGCGCTCTTCGGGTATGCCCTGCTCCGTCAGGTATCTCTTCATGCAGGCGCTCTCCGATATGGGCTCGTTGGGTCCCTGCCCGCCCGAGGTCACGAAGATGAGGTCCTTTCCGCTCTCTTTGATCTGCTCCTCGCGGAACCTGAGCGCCCGGTCAAGGCGCCCTTTGAGCAGCGGGGTCGGGGTCCCGTCCTTTCTGATGCCGCAGCCCAGGACTATAAGGAAATCCCTGTCTTTGCGGGGCTCGTGGCGGGCGGCGATGCTGTCCGCCACTATTATGCCAACGAGCATGCACTCGAAATAAAGGTAGACGGCGGCGAAGAAGTTGGCGAAGAGCTCGTGGATCATGACCTCTCTCTGACTGCCCGAAACATAATAGTCGAAGAAGAACAGCGCGACGGATCCCGCGACCAGTAGGAACGAAAGGATGATGCCCAGCAGATTGACGAGCCTTCTACCCTCGTGCCTGATCAGGGAGACGTTCGAAACGAACAGAGCGCCCGAGAAGACGAAGATGAAGGGCGAGGTGAAGAACATGTAGTTCTTCGCGGAACCCAGCAGGGAATGGATGACCTGCAGGGAGCCGTAGATATCGGGAGATCTCAACGCCTTCACCGTAAGGATCGCATAAGTGATGAAGATCGAAAAAGAGAAGACGGCGAAGCCGAAATAGAAGATGGTGTTGTAGGAGTAGGGATTGTAGCGGATCTGCTCCTTGAAAGCCCAGAGCAGCGCCAGCATCATCGCGAGGGAATAGACTGCCATCACCGCGCAGACGGCGGCGGTCTTGAGCCCCGTTCCGCAGACTACGATCAGGCAGACGGCGGCAGCGGCCAGCAGAGTGAGTATCCGCAGGCTGCGAAGCTTCGGTTTCGTATCTCTCGTGTCGAATCTTAAGTCCATCATTCTTCCCTGAAAAGCGCTCCCACCAGCCGGCGGTACTCCTTCATGGCGTCATATCCGTCCATATCCGCGAGAAGGGCCTCTATGCTGCGGTAATACCAGGCATGCATGGCGGGGTCCTTCTGATTGAAGAACTGCCACATTTCCTCGCCTCTTTCCTTCCTGGCCAGATAAAGAGAGCGGATATTGGACAGCTTGTCGCTGAGCCAGAGTATCCTGACGCCGGGATCGCCGGCTCCGGCGAGCTTTTTTAGCGATCCCTCCTTGCGCGTCAGCCAGCTCTCTTCGGGGGGCGTCCCCGGATGCTTATCCTCTGTCTCTGAGGCGACGAGGGCCGCGACCCTGGGGCCGAAGCGCTGTTCGATCTCTTCGGCGGTCGCGTCGGTATCCTCGACCGTGTCGTGGAGCACGGCGGCGGCCAGCACCTCGCAG
>JAEEIC010000059.1 GCA_016281165.1 Bacillota bacterium
CTTTCGGTATAGCCGCCCTTGTCGTCATAATAGCGGGCCATCTTGGGCCAGGGGGCGTTGGCGGTGCCTATGCCCGAGAGCTGGCGCAGGCCCACCGAGCTGCTGCCCGAGAGATTGGCGCCCACGGGGGCGATCCAGTCGATGCGGGGAGTGCTGCCGACCATGGAGACGCCGGTGGTGGTGCCGAACTTGACGCGCTCGGCGGCGGCCAGGGCGCCCTCGGCGTACCAGAACTCCTCGTCGCTGCTGCGGTAATAGACGTCCTCGGCCATCACGGTCCAGATGTCCTTCTCGTTGCCGGAGATATGCTCGCCCAGGGTCTTGGTGAGGCAGTGGCCGGCGTGTCCGTGTCCGTCGACGAGGCCGGGCAGGACGGCGTGGCCTTCAAGGTCTATGAGGCGTTTGGCCTGCGGGAGCTGGCCTTTCAGCTCCTCCATGGGGCCGACGGCGGCTATCCTGTCGCCTTCGGTAGCGACGTAGCCTTTGGCGTAAACGTGGTGCTCGGCGTCTACGGTGATGACGCAGGCGTTGGTAAGCAGCAGATCGTACATATGGTCCTCCTTTCACTGCTCTGTGTCAGCGATCCTTTGAAAAATATGCTTTGCGGCCCGACTCCTCCATCTCTTTCTCGAAGGCCTCGGGATTTTTAAGGTGCCAGTCCTGGTGGTATTCCTCGGCCTCGTAGAAGGCCGTGAAGGGCTCGAGGGCGATGAAGGTCTTCTTTCCGCTCTCCCGCTCGAGGGCGGCGATCTTTTCGGCCGCGATCCTCTTCTGCTCTTCGTCCGTGTAATAGACGGCGAGAGTATACGAAAAGCCCTTGTCGATGAACTGCCCCTCGCTGTCGTAGGGGTCGACGTTGGCGAGATAGATGTCCATGATGGTGGCGAAATCGATCTCGACTCCTTCTTCGTATTCGACCCTGATGGTCTCGCGGTGGCCGGTCTTCTGGGCCTTGACGTCTTTATACGCGGGATCCTTCTCGCTCCCGCCGCTGTAGCCGCTGGTGACGGAGACGACGCCGTCCCAGAGCTCGAATATGGGGGTGATGCACCAGAAGCATCCGCCCGCGAGATACGCGTATCTGCTCATTTTTTCTCCTTTTTGGCGGTGTCGATGGAGTCGCCGAAGACGAAATAGCGCTGATAGAGGAACTCGGTGACGAAATTGAGGACCATGTTGAGGCCGGTGACCAGATATTCGTTCCAGCCCAGGCCCTCGGCGAGGTGGTTGCCCAGAAGGGTGGAGAGGGGGGTGAAGACCGCGTAATAGGCGGCCACCTTCATCATGGCGACGGGCACGTTGGCCGCCGAGCGGAAGGTGAACCTGCGGTTGAGGGTGAAGTTCCACAGCACGGACAGCACGAGGGCGATGAGGTAGCATGGCCAGTAGGACCATTCCGTGAGCTCGTTGAGAAGGGAAAAGCTCACGATCTCGATGAGTCCGGCGCTGATGGAGAAAAGGGTGAATTTGACGGCTCTTATGAGTTCTTTGTTTTTTTCGTTTTCCATTTGTGTCTCCGTTCTGATAAAGTATATCACAGATACCGGCGTATGGTCAAAAGATCGGCGCGCAGGCGCCGCTGCCGTGTATGATATAATCGATGATAAAAAAGGAGGATGAGCCATGAACGAACTTTCCCGGAAGCTGTCCGAGATACTGGCCCTGAGCCTGAGGCCGGGCTATACCGCCGTCTCTTACGCCATGATGAGGGGAGGAGAGATCTTCGCCGCGGATACCCTCGGCACCCTGGGAGGGAGCGGCAGCGCTCCCGCGGGGCCTTCCGCCACCTTCAATATAGGGTCGGTCTCCAAGATCTACTGCACGACGGCGGTCATGCAACTGGTCGACAGGGGCCTGCTGGATCTCGACAGGCCGGTATGCGAATACCTGCCGCGCTTTCATATGCCCGACGAGAGGTACAAGAAGATCACTTTGAGGCACTGCCTCTCGCACAGCAGCGGCCTGCCCGGCACCATGTGGCGGGGCTTCTCCATGGCCGGCACCGACTACTACGACTATTATTCGGACTGCTACGATTACTTCGCCTCCTGCCGGCTCAAGGCTGAGCCGGGCGAGTTCTCGGTCTACTGCAACGACGGCTTCACCCTGGCCGAGATGGTGGTCTCCGCGGTCTCGGGCGAGCCCTTCGAGGACTACAGCGTAAAGCACATAACGGAGCCCATAGGGGCGCGCTCCACCAGGCTGGTCCCTAACTTCGATCCGGAGCATCCCATGGTCGTCATGAAGGGGCTTGAGCCCGAGATCATGTACATCAGGGCCTGCGGGGGCTATACCTCCACCATGAGCGATCTCTGCGCCTTCGGGCAGCAGTTCCTGCGCGGAGGGGAGATGCTCTCTGATGCGGCGAGGGCCGAGATGGCGAAGGTCCAGGGCTCGAGCTTCCTCAAAAAGGACGAGAAGCGCTCCGCCTACGGCCTGGGCTGGGACAACGTGGCCTTCCGCTATCCGGGCTATGATCTGGGCGAAAAGGTGCTCTTTAAGAGCGGCAGGACCATGCAGTTCGCGACCAAATTCTTCGTCATCCCCAAATACGACGCGGTCCTGGCGATGTCGGCGACCTCAGACTGC
>JAEEIC010000060.1 GCA_016281165.1 Bacillota bacterium
ACCAGCGGGGTCACGAAGAGGTCTATCATCTCCGGTACATGCTTATGCAGCCACTTCTCGACGGTCGACATGAGAAGGACTGCCAGTATCACCGGTATGACGTGGCCCTGATAACCGACCTGCGAGATATTGAAGAAGCCCAGGTCCCATACAGCGGGCTGGTTCGTTGGCGTCACTGTCCACGCGTTCATGAGGGCCGGATGGACCATCATCAGGCCTATGACGCCGCCGAGGAATATGTTCCCCCCGAATACTCTCGCGGAAGATACGGCGACGAGCACGGGGAGCATGGCGAAGGCGGTGTTCGCCACGAGGTCCAGGAAGCCGAACCATCCCGAATCGGCGAAGCTGGGTATCGCTTTCGCCAGGGCCTCCACAAGGCCCATCATGAGGCCTGAAGCGACGATGGCCGGGAGTATCGGTACGAATACGTCTCCGGGCGTCTTCAGGACCTTCTTCCACAGCGGCATCTTTGAAGCCGCGGCGGCCTTTACGTCATCCTTGGTGGCGGCGGACGCCCCCGTGACGGAAAGGAATTCCTCGTAAACTTTGTTGACTGTGCCTGTGCCGATGATCAGCTGGAGCTGCCCGTTGGACTCGAACATGCCTTTTACGCCGTCGACGTTCTCCAGAGCCTCCTTGTTGATCTTGCTGTTGTCGGCGATCACGAGACGCAGCCTTGTCGCGCAGTGCGCCGCGCTTACTATGTTCGATCCCCCGCCTATATTGGCGGCGATCTCTTCGGCGCACTTTCTGTAATCAAGAGCCATTGATGATCTTCCTCCTAAAACTATGATTCCGGTTCCGGCCCCTCAGGGCTTTAACGATAACGATAATATATGAATGAACACATATCAGAAACGCTTACAGGAGACCGAGCTTCTCAAACGCCGCGAAGAGCCCGTCGTCCTCGACGGAGGGGCATACCATGTCGCTGATCTCCTTGAGCCTGGGGTTGCCGTTCTCCATGCATACGGAGGTCCCCACCGTCTCTATCATCTCCAGGTCGTTCATGCTGTCGCCGAAGCCTATGGTGTCTTCGATGGCGAAGCCTAGCCTCTCGGCGACCAGCCTCACGCCCTTTCCCTTGTCGAACTTTTTGTTTATTATCTCCCCGTTGAGGCAGCCCCTTGCCTTCAGGGTCTGTACCACGAAATTGTACCTGGGTCCGAGCGCTTCTCTTGCGGGAGCCAGCTGGGAGTCCTCAAGGCACATGAAGACTATCTTGTATATGGGCCTTCCGTCGTATCCGGCCATGGGGAGGATGTTGAGCTGCTCGGCGAGGGCCTTCCTCCAGCGTATGAGCTCGCTGTTGTTGTCTCCCGCGTTCTTCAGGAACTCGCCCAGATCCTCGTCTCCGTAGGTCGCGTCGACAGCCTCTATGGTCCTGAAGACGCCGTTCTCTCTGAGGAGCTCCATGCCGGTCTCAAAGTCAGCCTTCGGCATCGGACAGTCGAAGAGGACCTCGTCCTTCGTGAAGACGTAGCCTCCCGCCGCCGCGACCGCTCCCTCGAAACCGTACGCGAGGACGGGAGCGAGCATCGCCGGGTTCCTGCCGGTGCAGAGGAAGACCATGTGGCCTTTTTTCTGCGCCGCCCGTATGGCCTTAAGAGCGCTCTCGGGCGGGACGTTGCTCCCCGCCGGGGTGAGGGTGCCGTCTATGTCGAGGAATATGAGCTTTCTGTTCATCTTCTTGCCCCTTTAGAATGTCTTTATGAGCCATCTGAAGCCGCCGGGAGCGATCACAATGCCCGCGGAAGGCAGGCCGAGGCCGCTTATGGCGTCGGTGTAGGAGGACGCGTCTTCGATATATACTGTTTTGCTCACGCTCGAGAAATTGAAGAGGGCGATGAGCTGCTCTTTTCTGTAGTAGCGTCCGATGCCGAGGACGCTGTCGTCTTCTGTGTCGAGCAGCCAGACGTCGGCCGCGTCGTCGAAGACCGCGCGTTCCGCCCTAATGCTCTCGAGCTTTTTGATATTCGTGAAGACGGTCCCTTCGGGCGTTTTTTCGTCATTCCTTCTGCCCGCGGCCTTCCAGTCCAGGTCGCCACGGTGGAGATACCTGCTGTCGTCTCTTTTCAGGGGATCGTCGTGATAGCTGTAGTCGTTGAGCTGCGCGATCTCGTCGCCGCTGTATATCACGGGAACGCCGCTCAGGGTGAACATGAAGGCATGCAGGGCGATATCGTAACCCAGAGCCCAGGCAAGCTTGGCCTCATCCCTTTCGTAAAGGGCGGCCTCGACTCCGCATAAAGAGGCCGTGGTGCCGCAGAGCCTCGCGTCCCCGAGACGGGGATCGTCGTTGTAGAGCTCTCCTCTTGCCGGGCTGCCGGCCCATTTGCCGGTAAGGTAATCGTTGAGGTATTTTTTATGGGGGATCTCACTGTATCCGAAGCGCCCCAGGAAATCGTAGTCAAGGCCCCAGCCTATATCGTCGTGGCAGCGCAGGTAATTCAGGAAGGTATATTCGGAGGGAAGGGCGAAGACCTGGCCGAGCTGGTGGCGCAGCAGGCGTACGTCGCCGGTCGCGACGGTGTGCCAGACCGTCGCCATGGTCGTGACGTTGTAGAGAAGGTGGCACTCGGGCTTTTCGACGGTGCCGAAATAGGGGACGACCTTGCTGGGCTCCATCACGACCTCGCCCAAAAGCAGGGTGCCCGGACAGACTATCTCGCAGACCATGCGCATCATCCTCACGAGGGTGTGGACCTGGGGGAGGTTGCGGCAGGAGGTCCCGAGCTCCTTCCAGATATACGGGACCGCGTCGAGCCTTATGATATCCACGCCGTGGTTGCACAGGTTCAGCATGTTGTCGGTCATAGCGTTGAAGACCGCGGGGTTGGCGTAGTTGAGATCCCACTGGTAGGGGTAGAAGGTCGTCATGAC
>JAEEIC010000008.1 GCA_016281165.1 Bacillota bacterium
CACCTGCCGCGAGGTGGGAAAGATAATGATAGAGCAGAATTACGGCAGGATACTCTCGATATCCTCCGCGAAATCTCTTATAGGCACCGATTATGACTACACCGCCTACTGCGCCTCCAAGGCGGCCCTCAACATGTACTCCAAGCAGCTCTGCTGCGAGTGGGGCAGGTACGGCATTACGGTCAACACCATCGCGCCCACCTTCACCAGGACCCCGATAAACTCCTTCCAGCTGGACGATCCGGTCTTCTACGGCAGGCTGGTCGAAAGGATACCCAGAGGGCGCATCTGCACCACCAAAGATCTGGGCTGCGCGGCGGTCTTCCTCTGCAGCGATGCCGCCGAGTTCATCTCCGGCCAGGTGCTCAGCGTGGACGGCGGCCTCACCGCCAAGCAGTAGAGGAGCGCGGCCATGACTGATGATATGAAGATCGGCTGCTGCACCGGCATAGAGAACTACGGGCTGCTGGTCGATAACGATTATGAGACGATATGCCTTTCGGCGGCCGTCCTCTACGGGCTCAGCGAGGAAGATCTCGCGGGATACAAGAAGATCATAAAGTCGGGGCCTTTGAAGCTCATCGGCCTCAACGGCTTTTATAAGCCCGGCGTCTTCCTCAACGGTCCCGAGTTCTCGGAAGAGATCCTCAGCGAGTACGCGGAGAAGATCTGCGCCCGCGGAGAGGAGCTCGGCTGCTCGTATCTGGGCATCGGCGCCCCGAAGGCGAGGAACGTCCGTGAAGGGCAGGATCCGGCAGAGATGCTGGAGCAGTTCAAAAGCTCGCTCAGGCTCCTCTGCGCTATAGCCTCAGGGCACGGCATGGATATACTGCTCGAATCGGTCTGCGGCGCCGAGTGCAACCTGGTCACCACGGTGAGAGAGGCCCTTGAGATCGTAAGGGAGCTCGATATCCCCAACCTCGGTCTCGTCTATGACATCTACCACGACCGCTATGAGGGCGAGAGCATCGATATCATAGACGAGGCGGCTCCTTACATAAAGACCGTCCATATCGCCGAAGACAGGGACGGCAAGAGGATTTGGCTAAGGGAGGATCTCACAGACGTCTACAGCCTCTACTGGCGGAGGCTCAAAAGAGCCGGCTACCGCGGCGAGTTCGACCTCGAGTGCTTCGTGGGAGATACTGAGAGCGGGATAATAAACAGCATGAAGATATTGAGAACTGTAAAGGAGCAGAACAGATGAAAGCAGTATACATGAAAGAGCCCTGGTCCATCGAGGTGAAGGACGTCGCCCAGCGCCCCCCGGCTGAAGGGGAAGCCCTGCTGGCGATCAGAGCCGCCGGCATCTGCGGCAGCGACATCGGCGCCTTCCGCGGCACCAACGGCCTCGTCTCATATCCCAGGATCATCGGCCACGAGCTGGCGGCCGCGATCGTCAGCATCCCCGAGAACAACCCCAAGGGCCTGAGGCCGGGCGACAAGGTCGTCGTCGATCCTTATCTTTACTGCGGAAAGTGCTATCCCTGCTCCATAGGCAGGACCAACTGCTGCAACGATCTGCGCGTGCTGGGAGTCCACGTCGACGGCGGTATGGCCGAGACCTTCGCTCATCCCGCGGACATGCTCGTGAAAGCCCCCGAAGGCATGAGCTGGGAGATGATGGCCTGCGCCGAGCCTCTCACCATCGCCCTGCACGGAGTGCACAGGCTGGGCCTCAAGGCCGGCGAGCACATTGCCATCAGCGGCGCCGGCACCATAGGCCTGCTCGTCGCTCTCACCGCCATCGCCTACGGAGCCGAGCCCATACTCATAGACCTCGTGCCCGAGCGTCTCGCCTTCGCGAGGGAGCTGGGCGTCAGATATACTATCGATCTCAACAAAGAGGACGCGCTGGAAAAGGTGAAGGAATACACCGGCGGGCGTCTCTGCGAATGCGTGCTTGAGGCTTCCGGCGCCAACTCCGCGATCCGCAGCGCCCTCGATCTGGTCTGCCACGCCGGACGCGTGGCCCTGACCGGCTGGCCCAACAAGGAGACCTCCATCCCCACCGACATGATCACGAGAAAAGAGATCGATATCAGGGGCGCCAGGACCTCCGCCGGCGAGTTCGAGGAGGCTCTCGCGCTCATCCACGAGCACAGGGTCCCGATGGAGAAGATAGTCACAAAGGTCGTCTCCGTCGACGAAGCGCCCGCGGTCTTAAGAGATATCGAGGCTCATCCCGCCGATTATCTCAAAGTCATCGTCACTTTCCCGGAGGCTTAGGATGGATCTGGTCATAAAGAAAGATTTCAAATACGCCGTCGCCTGTCCGACCAGCATGGGCGTGAGGATCACGCCCGCGGACCGCATGTCGGTCCATAATTCCAACATGTTCTACCTGCAGTCGACCAGCGCCGAGACCAATGTGCTCAACATATCCTCGTCCCTGGGCTATGACTGCCTGGCCCTGACCCGCTTCGTCAAGGGCAGCCCCATCGCCGAGTTCATCAAAAGGGAGCTGCGCAAGAGGAACATATCCTATGAGGGAGCTGAGGAAGCGCCTGACGGCCCCTGGGGCGTGAGGCATCAGTTCAACATCGCCGACTCGGGCTTCGGCCTTCGCGCCGCCCGCGTCTGGAACGACAGGGCCGGCGAGGTCGGCAGGAACCTGGATATAAACGATTTCGAGATCGCCCGCATCTTCGGGGAAGAAGGCGTCGCGGTCCTGCACATCTCCGGCCTCATCGCTTCCATGAGCGAAAAGACCACGAAGACCTGCCTCGCTCTGGCCCGGGCCGCGAAGGGATACGGCACCCTGGTCTCCTTCGACCTCAATTACAGAGCCTCGTTCTGGAAGGGAAGAGAGGAGGAGCTGCGGAAGGCCTTCATCGAGATCGCCTCCTGCGCCGACATACTCGTAGGCAACGAAGAGGATTTCCAGCTCTCGATGGGCTTCAAAGGCCCCGAGGCGGGCGGAAAAGGCCTCGATTCCAAGATAGAGTCCTTCAAGGGCATGATGAAAGAGGTCAAGGAGCGTTTCCCGCAGGCGAAGGTCTTCGCAACGACCCTGCGCGAGGTGGTCTCCGCCAACCTCAACAACTGGGGCGCGATACTGCTCGCTGACGGCAGAGTCTGCGTCGAAGAGCCCCGTCCCATAGATATACTCGACAGGATAGGCGGAGGGGACGGCTTCACCGGCGGCCTGCTCTACGCCATGATCTCGGGAAAGGACCCGGCTGACTGGATCAAGTTCGCCTGGGCGGCC
>JAEEIC010000009.1 GCA_016281165.1 Bacillota bacterium
GGGGCGGCCGAAGACGCCCCAGCAGACGGCGATCAGGACCGCGAAGGTGAGGAAGAGCATCAGCATGCTCTTCACGATCTCTCCCGGTTCCTTCTCCACGAAGAGCCCGGGGAACCAGGGCCTGTTCTCGAAGGCTTTGAGCAGGGGATAGGCGACCGCCGCGACGGTCAGCGCCGACAGAGAGGCCGACTGCCAGCTCTCGGCCGCCAGTATGGTCAGAGTGACGCAGCTGAAGGCGACGATGTGCAGGAGCTTCCTGAAGATGAAGGGGGGGAGCTTCGTGAAAAAGCGCAGCGGAAGAAGTATTATGAGGGCGGGGATGATATAGGCCAGGAGCGCGGCAAGGCAGCGGAGCACGCCGCCCAAGACCGCGCCCCCTCCCGCGCCGTATCCTGCCGTGATGTTCAAAAGCCCGCTCAAGACCGTTCCTCCGCCCGCGAAAAAGCATGTATCTGACGTTCTGATTATAATAAACATCCGCCCTTTGGGCAAGACGCATACTTTGCCGCCCGGACAGGCCGCGGGGGCTATGAAGCGCGGGGCGATATGTGGTATAGTGAAATAAAAAAGGAGGAGGAGATGAAGGACTATACGATAGATATACTGCCGGTGAGGAGGCAGTACGAGATCAAAGACGAGATAAAGCTCAAAAGGCTCGAGACCGTGCTGCCGAAGGCGATGGAGGAGAGCGGGATCGACATGTGGCTCATACTGGCCGGCGAGTACAACGAGGATCCGGTCTTCGCGAGCCTCGTCCCCAGCATCGTCCTGCACGCCAGCCGCACGACCTGCCTCGCCATCGTGAAGGAAAAGGACGGCAGCTACGGCCGCTACAGCATCAACAAGCCCAACGCGCACCTGACCCGCTTCTACAGGCAGCTCGATTTCGACAACAGCCTGCAGTGGCAGCAGATCGCCGCCTTCATCAGGGAAAAGGATCCGAAGACCATAGGGATAAACTTGTCCGATACCGGGACCATCACCTCGGGCCTTTCGGCGGCCTTCTACCTGCGCCTCAGGGAGGAGCTGGGCGATATGGCGGACAGGCTGGTCCCGGCCGACGAGCTCGCCGTGCGCTGGGTGGAGACCAGGACGGAAGAAGAGCTGGCCATGTATCCTTCGGTATATGACGTCACGACCCAGATCATGTCGCGGGCCTTCTCCAGAGAGGTCATAGTGCCCGGGATCACCACTACCGAAGAGGTCGAATGGTGGTGCGTCGAGCAGTTCAGCAAAATGGGCATACCCGAGGGCTTCAGGACCACGGTAAATCTCCAGCGCCGGGGCGAAAAGGGCGTGATGAAGACCGGCGTCATACGCCACGGAGACCTGCTCCATTACGACGCGGGCATAATATATCTGGGTCTCGCGACCGACCACCAGCGCCTGGCTTACGTCTTAAGGCCCGGCGAGAGCGAGGCTCCCGCGGGCATCAGGGAGGGAGTGAAGGCTGGGCGCAGGTTCGCCGACCTCACCGCGGCCGAGATGCGGTTCGGACGCACGGGCAACGAGGTCTTCCACGCGGCCAAGGCCGCCGCGGCGGCTGAGGGCATAGACGCCTCGCTCTACACCCATCCCATCGGCCTCTTCGTGCACTCGTCGGGACCGACCATCGGCCTTTACGACAAGCAGGAGTCCGTGCCCGGCAGGGGCGAGAACATCGTCAGGCCCAACACCGCCTACGCGCTGGAGTTCAACGTGGGCGGAGACGTGCCCGAATGGGACGGCCAGCGCCTGCGCTTCTACCTCGAGGAGACCGTGCTCTTAAGGGAGAGCGGCAGGGTGGAGCTCCTGGACGACGAGGCATATAAACTGATACTCATCTGATCCATATGAGATGAAAAAGGGGGGCCGTCCCGGGTGGGACGGCCCCGCGTTTTTTCTTTTGTGTTTAGTAGATCGGAGTCGGCTTTCTGTCCCTGGGCATCAGGCACTCCTCCGCGTAGGTGCGGCCGGCCAGCTTCTTCTTGAAATCCTCCTTGGCGGCGTCGATGAGCTCGGGCTTTTCGAGCATGTCGATGCAGGTGTTGGCCATGAGTCTGGCGGCGATGTGCATGCCCTTCTTGGCCACGCAGCCCTTGCCCTGGGCGGTGATCTGCCAGCTGTGGCCGGGGGTGCCGTTGGCGACGGTCGGGCAGCGGAGGTAGACCAGCGGGGTCACCCAGCTGACGTCTCCCACGTCGGTGCTGGCGGGGACGCCCTCCTCGATATGGCGGTCCATGTAGTCCTCGGCGTCGGGCCTGGTGCCGACGGCCTGGAACTTCTTCGCGTAGGCGATCTCCTCGGGAGTGTACTCGACGGGGACGACCTCCATGATGTTCTTCCTGAGCACGTCCGACATGACCTCGTTGGGCACGATGGAGGAGAAGGCGCTGACGATCTCGGGACCGTCGAAGCGGGTCTCGGTCATGGTGGCGGCTCCCTGGGCGACCAGGCAGACCCTCCTGAAGACCTCCCTGAGCTTGGTATTGTCCATGGCCCTCACCACATAAGAGGCCTCGGCGTAGGACTGGACCACGTTGGCGGCCCTGCCGCCTGTGTTGGTGATGGCGTAGTGGATGTTGGTCCCTTCTTCAACGTGCTCGCGCAGGAACTGCACGCCGACGTTCATGAGCTCGAGGGCGTCGAGAGCGGAGCGGCCGTGGAAGGGGTCTCCCGCGGCGTGGGCGGGGATGCCGTAGAACTTGAAGTTGGCGATGTATATGGACTTGCCCTTCTGGCTGATGCCGAAATAGGCGCTGGGATGCCAGCTGATGGTGAGATCGACGTCGTCGAAGGCTCCTCTCTCGATCATGAAGTACTTGCCGACGCCTCCCTCTTCGGCGGGGCAGCAGAAGTACTTGACGGTGCCCTCCAGCCCGTGCTCCTCCATGTAGTTCTTGAGGAGCCAGGCGGCCTCCATGGAGCCGCAGCCCAGCAGGTTATGTCCGCAGCCGTGGCCGTTGCCCTCGGGCTCCACCGGCTCGTGGGGGACGGTGTCAGCCTTGGCGGAAAGGCCGGGCAGGGCGTCGATCTCGCCCAGGATGCCGATGACGGGCTTGCCATGACCGGCTTCGGCGATGAAGGCGGTGTCCATGTCCTTTAAGGGCCAGGTGACCCTGAAGCCCAGGTCCTCCATGACCTTCTTCGCGGCCTCGCAGGACTTGTGCTCGGTGAAATTGAGCTCGGGGGTGGACCAGATGCTGTCGGAGCAGGCCTCGAATATCGCCTTGCCCTCTTCGGACATCCTGTCGATCTCTTGTCTCATCATAGTTGCGATCCTCCTTATTTTTTGAAATACGTATCCATTATATCGCGGAAGAGCTCGGGCTCAAAGATGGGGCCCGCGGCGATCTGATGGAAGTAGATCTCCGGCGCCCCGGTGTTCACTTCTATCATAGCCGGCTCGCCGTCTTCGGAGACGACCATATCCCAGCCGACGATGTGGATGTAGGGTATCCTCTGATGCAGCTCCGTGACCTTTTCCCTTATCGCTTTGATATTGGGCACCCGCAGTCCCTCGCAGACGAGGCCCGACGGAAGCTCGAGGTGAGGCCTCCAGTCTCTGTCGTAGGCGGTCTTATTGAGGAAGCCCTCTTCGTCGATCACGCAGGATACCCCGTTGGATGTGTGGGGATTGTCGATCCTCACGCCCTTTACTCCCACGCGCACCAGTGAACCGATGATCCTGATCTCTCCCTTCCAGAGCAGGGTCAGCATGCGCACGGTGTTGACGGAATCGGGGTTCATGGCCGACATGGCGGGATGCTGCTTTAGGGGTAGTTGGACTATATAATTCCGGCCCAGCTTCTGCGCGGTCCTTTTTATCTCCACGGCGAAGTCCTCCGCGGACGCGGTCCTTTTTATGAAGAATACGTTGCTGCCGCCCTGCGAGTCGACGGATGGCTTCATGACCAGCTCGCCGTATCCAACGCAGAGACGTATAGCCTCTTCCCAGCCTATCATTTTATAGTCCGCGTCGAGCAGGGTCCCGCCGACGCAGCGGAAGACCGTCCCCGGGAGCTTTACGCAGTCCCTGAAGAAGATGTCGGTGTAGTTCTTGTCAGGCTGATTGTTGTGGGCGGGGTTGTCCCTGCGCATGCGTATCAGGAGTATGCGCCAGATATCCGAGGGGAAATAATAGGGGCTGGCGATGTCGTTGATCTGCGCGTAGACCTGCGCCCAGACAGGATCGACCTTCGTGTAGGGCCCCCAGACCTTCCCGACAGCGGCGGCGCTGACCGCGGCGTCCCGGGAACGTCCCGAGGACGAAGCGACCCTCGCAATGACCCGGGCGTGTCTCTTGTGTATCTTGTGTTCTTTATAAGCCCTGTACAGCAGGCCAAATTTGCTTTTTACCGGCTTCATTCCTCATTCTCCGTTTCTTTACATCAGATTATATCCCATGAAGAAGGATTTGTAAAACTATGAGACATCGCTCAGGAGCAGAAGATCCTGCCGGCATATGCAGCCTCCGTCTTGAAAAGCGTCCGTATAATCGATAAAATATAATGTTAGCGGGCATATGAGACCGCCGCCCGTTTTACCCTAAACGATCACAGGGGGGATCGAGATGGAACTCAGGAACGCCAAGATAAACTTCCTCGGCGACAGCATCACCGAGGGCCACGGAGTGGAGCCCGAAGAGTGCTTCGTCAGCCTCATCGCCGCCGATACCGGCGCCGTCTGCCGCAACTACGGCATAGGCGGGACCCGCATCGCACCCCAGCACTTCCCTTCCGCGGAGGCCAAATGGGATCAGGACTTCTGCGGCAGATACGCTTCGATGGACGCCGACGCCGACGCGGTCGTGGTCTTCGGCGGGACCAACGATTTCGGCCACGGAGACGCCAGGCTGGGAAAGATGGACGACAGGGATCCGGAGTCCTTCTACGGGGCCCTGCACACCCTCATGAAGGGCCTGATCGAGCGCTATCCGGACTCGTGGATCGTGATCCTGACGCCCCTGCACAGGATATGCGAGGACTGGCCGATAAGCCCCAGCGGCTTTCTGCGGACCTTCCCCTACGCGGACTACATCAGGGCCATCAGGGAGGTCGCGGAGTTCTACAGCCTGCCCCTGCTCGATCTTTACGCCTCCTCGGGGCTGCAACCGAGGGTGGAGGCCATAAGCGAGCGCTTCTTTTTAGACGGGCTGCACCCCAACCCGGCGGGACACAGGCTCCTGGCCGCGCAGATAGAGAAGTTCCTTGAGGGCCTTCCCGAAAGAAGAAAGATACTGAGATAAAAGAAGGTAAAAATGTCCGATATTTTCGATTATATCGACTGGAGAGGGGATCTGAGCTTCAAGGTCTCGCCCTTCAACGAGGTCGATAATTACATCATATGCAAGATAGGCTGCTACGATTTCAGCGGCATAGTCGGCCCCGGGGCCGATCCCGTCCCCCTGGGGCGGGCTCTGGAGCTCTATTACGAAAAATACGGCGAGAAGGGCGATTATCTGGGCCTTCTCGCCGCCAGATCGGTCTCCGAGGCGGTGAAGAGGCTGCCGAAGACCGAAAGATTCAAGGATCTTCAGCTCTCGGGCTACGTCAGCGTGCTCGACAGCGAGGACACCGAGCAGTTCTCGGCCCTGACCGTGAGCCTGCCGGACGGCAGCAAGTACGTGAGCTTCCGCGGTACCGACGACACCCTCCTGGCCTGGAAGGAGAATTTCCTCATGGCCGTGGAGAAGGAGATCCCCGCCCAGCGCGACGCCCTCAACTACCTGCTCTGGGCGGCTTCGGCCTACAGAGGCCCCCTCATCGTGGGCGGGCATTCCAAGGGCGGCAACATGTCGGTCTTCGCCTCCTCCTTCGCTCCCGCCCGCGTGCAGAAGCGCATAAAGGCCGTCTATTCCAACGACGGGCCCGGCTTCAACCCGGAGTTCCTCAAGGAACCGGGCTATCTGCGCATCAAGCCGAAGCTGCACGTGATACTGCCGACCACCTCCATCGTGGGCACCCTGCTCACCCAGGACGAGGATCTTGAGATCGTGGAGTGCGACAGGCTGGGCGTGGCCTCTCACGACGGCTTCCTCTGGCATGTAAAGGGGACCTCCTTCGTGAGGAGCGGCAAGCTCTCCAAAAGCAGCGAGGCTTATGAGAACAGCATGACGGCGGTGCTGGATTCCATGACCATCGAGGAGAGGAAGGCCTTCCTCACCGAGTTCTTCTCCGCCTTCGCCCAGACCGGGGCGGTGACTCTCACCGACCTCAACGAGCACCGCATCACCCAGGCCGCCAGGCTCCTCAGATCCTTCAGCAAGTCCTCGGAGACCAAGCGCTTCGCTTTGGAGGTCACCGAGCAGATGCTCAAAGAGCTGATGCCGGCGAATCCCGTGCTTCCCCAGGCTCTGGGAGCCGCGGGCAAGGCGGCGGGAATGGCGGCGGCAGCCGCCGGAAAAGCGGCCGGTATCGCGGCTGAAGCGGCGGAAAGGGCCGCCGAGGCGGCGGGAAAGGCGGCGGAAGCCGCCGGCAGGGCGGCCGATTCCCTGGGAGACCGTTTGAGGGCCAGAAGATCCGCTCCCATACGCCGCATAAGCGGAAAGGCGGCGGAGGAAGCGGGCAGGGAGAGCCCTTCCTCCCCCGGAAAAGAATAATCTTAACAAAATCGTAAGTTTTTAAGGCTCTGTTTTTAATATCTGACGCTTATCATTGGCAGTGCAAAGGGGATATCATGACCAATAAAGAGATAAACATACTCGTGGTCGACGACGACAGGGAGATAGCCGGCGCCATCGAGATCTACCTCCGCAACGAAGGATATACCGTCTTCAAGGCCTACGACGGACTGCAGGCCCTGGAGATCAGCAGGAAAGAGCCCCTGCACCTGATCATAATGGACATCATGATGCCCAATATGGACGGGGTGCAGGCGACGATGAAGATAAGGGAGGACAACAACATCCCCATCATCATGCTCTCGGCCAAGTCGGAGGATTACGACAAGATCACCGGCCTCAATATCGGAGCCGACGACTACATCACCAAGCCCTTCAATCCCCTGGAGCTCGTCGCCCGGGTGCGCTCGCAGATCAGACGCTACACCGATCTGGGCAGCATGGCAGGCATAGACAGGGGAAAGCTGCTGCACACCGGGGGCCTCATCATCGACGACGACGCCAAGAGGGTCACCCTCGACGGCGACGAGATACAGTTCACCCCGACCGAATACGGCATACTCAAGTTCCTGACCGAGAACGCGGGCAGGGTCTATTCGACGGGGCAGATCTACGAGGCGGTATGGAACGAGCCTTCCATCAACACCGAGGGGACGGTGACCGTACACATCAGACGCATAAGGGAAAAGATCGAGATCGACCCCAAGAATCCCAGATATCTCAAGGTAGTCTGGGGCGTGGGCTATAAGATGGAGAAGATCTGATCGAAGCGGCCGGGGGCCGCGGGCAGGAGATATGGAAGAGACTATCGTAAAGAAAAAGAGCGGCCTGTTCTTTTCGGGCCTCATCGGCATACTGTGCGCGGCTTCGGCCGCCTGCTGCGGCTTCTGCGCCGCGGCGGCCGCCATGAGCTTCAGGCTCTATACCGCCACGGTCTTCGACCGCTACATCTACAGCTTCGCCGCCGAGTACGTCGACGAGGCGGGCAGGGGATCCTTCAAGGGCATGGCGCTGCTGGCCTGCGCGGGCTTCGGCCTGCTCACGCTCATGCTGATCGCTCTGCTCACCGGCATGGCGGGAAAGAACAAGAGGACGGAGTCGGGAGCGGTCTATCTGGGCTGGTTCGACCGCGTGTGGAGCGAGCTCCACATCGTCCTGGCCCTGATATGCGCCGCGGCAGGCGCGTATCTGGCGATACCCGTGATGCAGGTGCTGGGCTCGGAGAGCTACTTCGGCTTCTATAAGCCCTACATAGAGAACTACGCCCGCATCAGCGGCGTCCCCAACGACAACATGCTCATCCTGCTGGGCGCGGGCATGTTCGCGCTCTTCTGGCTGGCCGTGAACTTCTATCTCGCCCTGGTGAGGAAGATCAAGGCGAAGAGTTTTTGGCGGACCTCTCTTTTAGGCTCCATAGTCCTCGCGGTCGCGGGCTTCTTCAGCCGCTGCAGCAAGTCGATACTGAGCGGCTTCGCCCCGAAGACCATGGCCAAGTTCGAGGCCGTAAAGAAGGGCGTGGAAGAGGTCAGGAGCGGCAATCTCACCTATAAGATCCCCGTGGAGCAGGGGACCAGGGGCATGAACGCGGAGCTCGACTCCCTGGCCGCCGGCATCAACGACATCTCGCAGGCCGCCGACATCGCGGTGCAGAACGAGCTGAAGAACCAGCGCCTCAAGACCTCGCTCATAAGCAACGTCTCCCACGATATAAAGACTCCTCTGACCTCCATGCTGAGCTACGTCGACCTGCTCAAGAGCGAGGGCCTCGACAGCCCCAACGCGCCGGAGTATCTCGACATAATCGACCAGAAGACCCAGCGCTTAAAGCAGTTGACCGACAATCTCTTCGACGCCGCCAAGGCCGCCTCGGGGAGCCTGCCCTGCAAGATCGAGAACATCAACATGGCGGAGCTCGTGGACCAGGCTCTGGGCGAGACCGACGAGAAGTTCAAGGCGAGAGGCCTTGAGGTCATAGTCAAGAACAACTGCGAATACCCCATGGTCAGAGCCGACGGGCAGCTGCTGTGGAGAGTGATAGACAATCTCCTCAACAACGTCTGCAAATACGCCCTCGAGGGCAGCCGCGTCTACGTCGACATCGCGCAGGTGAGGCTCGAGGAGGGCTCCCGCAATTACGTGGGCCTGCAGATCAAGAACATCAGCCGCGACCAGCTCAACATCTCGGCCGACGAGCTCATGGAGCGCTTCGCGAGAGGCGACCAGAGCCGCAATACCGAGGGCAGCGGTCTGGGCCTTTCCATCGCCAAGGATCTCACGCAGATGATGAACGGAAGCTTCACCATCGCCGTGGACGGAGACCTCTTCAAGGCCCTGCTGGTGCTGCCGCAGGCGTGAGCATGGACCAAAGCGCGGCCGCGCCGCGCAGGCTGCCGGTATCAATCTAAGGCAATTAAAACCCCGAAGCGCTGTACTGCTTCGGGGCTCTTCTTTTTCCTGTCTTCACGCGTTCGCTTTGCGTTCCGCGCGGCTTCAGGCCTTATTGCATGCTCACGGTTATGCTCTTGATGACCGGCTGCTGGTCTTTGGGGATGGTCCCGTTGTCGTCTGTGGGCTTCGCGTCGGCGGCGATGGCGTCGACCACCTCCATGCCCTCGGTCACGTAGCCGAAGCAGGCGTAATTGCCGTCGAGGAAGGTCGAATCCTGATGGACGATGAAGAACTGCGAGCTGGCGCTGTTGTTATCGTAGGGACTCCTGGCCATCGAGAGGGCGCCTCTGGTATGGGAGAGGGGATTCTCGACACCGTTGGCCTTGAACTCGCCCTTGATGTTCTCGTCGGAACCGCCGGTGCCGTTGCCCTCGGGGTCTCCGCCCTGTATCATGAAGCCCTCCATGATGCGGTGGAAGGTGAGGCCGTCGTAGAAGCCCTCCTGCGCCAGCTTCATGAAGTTGGCCACGGTGAGAGGCGCGGCGGAGGCGTCGAGCTTCGCGGTTATAGTGCCGTAATCCTCGACCTCGATGGTGGCGATGATGGCGCTGTCGGGAGATACGTTGGCGAGGGAGGCGAGATCCTGGGACTCATCGCCCTTGTTGAGAGTCGCCATGACGCCGGCGATGACGCCGCAAAGACCGAGGACGATGACCGCGACCGGCAGGTATCTCTGCCATTTGGGCTTCTCGACCTCAAAGCTCCTTAAGAGCACCCTGACCGACCTGTCCGATCCCGCCGAGGGAACGGCGGCCTTGAGGCCCCTTTCCAGAAGGTCGGCCAGCTGGTCGGCCCTGGGGATATTTATACTGTATTCTTTGGCGGCCTGCGCTTTGAGAGCGTTCTCGAGCAGAGGGAGGCCCTGCGCGTATACGCTGTTCGCTTCCCCCTCGCTGAGGCCCATCGCCTCGGCGGTCTTAGCGCTGCCCAGACCCAGGGTCTTCAGCACCACGGTGAAGCGCTGCAGGGGATCCAGAGCCCTTAAGGCTTTGGAAAAGCTGGCCAGTCCCGGGACGGGATCGCCGGGGAAAAGAGCGCCGGCAGCCTCAGGCGCTTCGTCCGTCTCCTGCAGATTGCCTTTGGAGAAGGCCTTGGGGTTGGAACGCGAGACCAGCGTCCGGCAGGCGCTCACCAGCTCCTTAGTACCTTCGCTCAGCAATGCCTCGTCGCTCGCGACGCTGCCGTCCTTTATGCCCTTCATGAGCTTTTCCCAGACCGCGACCGCGGCCTTCTGCGCCGCGGGGCCGTTCTGGCAGAGGAGCTCGGCCAGAGCGCTGAAGCGTCCGCCGAAGCTGCCGTATATCTCTTCTATGGAGGCGGCGTCTCCCTTAGCCGCCTTTTTGAAATTCACTGCCATGATATTCCTCTTTTTCGTCCTTTCGCAAGGGGCCCGCCTGTCAGAGGCGCCCTGCCCCCATCATTCCGCCATCATGATAGCGGGATTTCTTTATAAAAGGCTGAAGCAATTGTGAAGAAATCGTGGATTTGGGCCCAAACATTGCGGACGGGGGCGCCGGGCATTATTATATATCCATGAAGGAGAGATTCGCCGCGCGGGTTCGCGCTTCGGGAAAGGTATACGAGCTGCTCTACGGCAGAAAGGCCATGGGGCGTATTTGGCTCGCCCGCCTTTTCAGCAGAGGCAATCTGAGGCGCAACGAGAAGAGGCTGGAAGAGGCCGCGCCGTCCGGCCTGCTCACCCGCCAGGGCGCCGGGGCTCTCACCGACCGCCTGCGCTTCGGGATCTCCTCCATGAAGAGGAGCGGCTGCGAGGTCATGGCGGCCTACAATGTGCTGAGCGCGAGAGGAAGAAGGCCCGATCTGCCCTCTCTCATCAGCGAGTTCGAGAGGAAGGGCGCGAGCCTCGGGGGCTTTTTCGGCGCCTCTCCTTATGCCGTCGCGGACATACTGCGCGAGAAGGGCCTTTCGGTCCGCTGGCACGGGCGCGGCGAAGCCGCTGATTTCGACGCCCTGCTCAGGGCTTCGCGTCTCGGCGTTCTGAGCTTCTGGTGGGGCGGGAAGTCCCTGGTGATACATACCGTGATGCTCGATCTGGGCCTTAAGGGCGAGATCAGAGCCTGGAACTTCGCTTCAGACGCTCCCTATACGGTCTTTTCCACCATAGAAGACATGATAAAAAGGCGGGACATAGTCCCCATCTGCCTCATCACCGCCGAATAAAATAAGGCAATTAAAGAGCCTGCGGGACGCCCCTCCGAAAAGGGACAGCCCGCAGGCTTTCTTGTCTTCAGGTCTGAGTTTATTCGGCCTTGTAGGGCGGGACGTCGGTCTCGTGCTTAAGGTAGGCCATCTCCGCCGCTCTGGCGCTGCTGGCGGCGTAGATCTCGGTGAAGGAGCCCTTGAAGACCTTTTCCGAGGTGTCGGGTCCGTCCTTGAGGAAGTTCACGGCGTAGGCGACATAGCATGCCGCCGCGTACGCGAGGGCCTTCTCGTCCAGATCGAAGGCCGCGTTGTGATGGGCCGCGCCGCTGCCGGCCCCGGGGTCGGCCATGCCTACCAGGGCGAAGACGCCGGGCCATTTGTTGAGGGTGAAGGCGAAGCTCTCGGAGGCCATCCAGGGCTCGCAGGTCGTGACATGCTCCGCGCCGAGGACTTCCGCGACCGCCCCGCGGGCGAAGGCCGCGCAGTCGGGATCGTTGAGCACGGGGCTGACGGGTCCCTGCAGCCTGTCTATGGTGCAGCCGCAGTTGTAGGCCGCGCAGGTCTCCAGGACCATCTTCTTCAGCTGCTCCATGTAGGCCTTGCCGCTGGCGAGATCGAATACTCTGATGGTCCCGCCGAAGCGCAGATCGTCGGGGATCACGTTGTTGGCGGTGCCGCTGTGGAGGCTGCCGACCGAGAAGGTCAGGGGGCTGAAGGGAGAGACGTTCCTCATGCGCAGGGCGTTCATGCCGCTGTAGATGGCGACGAAGGCGTCTATGGGGCTCACGGAGAGGTCGGGTCTGGAACCGTGGCCGCCGCGGCCGGTGATGGTGAAGCCGAAGGCCGCGATGCCCGACATCACGGGTCCGTCGTTGATGGCGATCTTCCCGGTGGGCAGGGCGTTGTAGAGGTGGCTGCCGTAGCTGGAATCGATCTTCAGGCCGTGGTCCTCCATCCAGCGGTGCAGGCAGATGACGTTGTGGGTCCCTTCCTCTCCTCTTTCGAACATGATGACGACGCGGCCGTTCAGCTCGTCCTTATGGTCGTTCAGCACTCTGGCGGCGGTGAGGAGGGTCGCCATGTGGCCGTCGTGGCCGCAGGCGTGCATGACGCCTTTATTCTCTGATACGCAGGTCCTGGGCCCCTTGAGGTTGTTCTCCGTTTCCTCGACGGGAAGGGCGTCGCAGTCGGCCCTCAGGAGCACGGTGCGTCCTTCGCGGCCGCCGTTTATATAGCCGAGTATGCCGCCGTCCTCGATCACGTCGTGGGGGATGCCCCATTCGGTGAGCAGAGCGTCGATGTGCTCCATGGTCTCGAACTCCTTTGCGCTGAGCTCGGGATGGCGGTGGAAATGACGCCTCTCGGCGATCATGAACTCTTCGTATCTTTTGACTTCCTGCAGGATATCCATAAACAATCTTCCTTTCTTTCGCTTGGTATCGCGCGTGTCTGGGATCGGGCCCATACACAATGATTATATATCATCCGCCGCCGGGAATAAAGCGCCTCTTTCCCGTTGAGGGCGGACCCGTCTGCTGATATAATAAAACAAAAGGATTTATTCGCGGTCAGTCGGGACGAAGGAGGCCTTTTATGAACGTCGATATCGATATCAACAAGCTGCTGGATCAAGCGGACAGGTACATAAAGAAGAGCGACTGGAAGGACCTGGCCCTGATCAAGCTCTGCGTCTGCTCGGCGGGCGTGCTCGCGGGAAGCTTTCTCCCCTCCAAATGCAAAAAGGGAGTGAGGATCGGAGCTTCATGCGTGTTCGCCGCTACCTATGCCGTGCTCATGACCAAGTTCGCGTCAGTCGCGCTCGAGGGTGAGGAAAAGCCGCAGGAATAGGGGAGAGCGTCCCTTCTACCGTTTCCCGAGCTTTTCGAGCTCTTTTGTTATATCGCTGACGAAGTCGTTCTGCCCGTCGTGGATGAAGCGGCCGGGGCCGTAGGGTCTTCCGCTGCTGAACGAGCCGATGAATGCGTCGCCGTCGGGCCAGGTGTATTTGCCCTGCCCGTTGATGCCGTCGTTCCAAAGCTCTCCGGAATAGCTCCCGCCGTCCGCGAAGCTGACCTTTCCCTTGCAGAGGTCAAAGCCCCGCTCACAGAACTCTCCCTCGTAGACGTCGCCGCCCTCTGTGGTCCATTTGCCTTTGCCGAAGGGCGCATCTCCCGCGCACATGCCTTCGTAGACGCCGCCCCTGTAGGGGACGGTCTTTCTTGCCAGGAGCACGTCGTTGTGGAACCTGA
This sequence comes from Bacillota bacterium, assembly GCA_016281165.1. Classification (GTDB taxonomy): domain Bacteria; phylum Bacillota; class Clostridia; order Peptostreptococcales; family Anaerovoracaceae; genus RGIG2707. Next base: position 13,462 of record JAEEIC010000009.1, read on the forward strand.
CCTGCTGTTTTTTGCCCGCGGGGGTAGTGATGACGGTCTTGCCGTCCAGCTTCCACTCACTGATGTGGCAGCTGCAGCTGCTGCCGTCGGGCCAGGTCACCGAAGCCTCTCCGCTGCCGTGGATATTGAATCTCTCCGCCCTGATCAGAGTCCCGTCAGCCTTCTTCAGGATCACGTTTTTGATATCATCTTCTCGGAATTCGCCGCTGACGCTGCTGCCGTCGCTGAAAACGATGGTCCCCGGGCCCCGGAGCCTGCGTTTCACAAAGGAACCTGTCAGCACGTCGCCGTTCGGGAGCTTCATCTCACCTTCGATCGGGTTCCCTTCCGAAGAGAACTCCCCGGTGAAGCTGTAGGTCCCGGGCAATACGCACCTCCCCGTGCCGACCTGGGTCCCTTCCGCGAACTCGCCTTCTTTGAGGTATCCGTCTTCGCCCCGTATCACGCCCTTTCCGTCGGGCAGCCATTCTGTCTCTTCCTTATGGATGACGCGGATATTCCCGTTTTCGAACTTGTACTCGGTCATGGGGAATTCCGCGGCCTCGCCGGTGTAGATCCTTCCTCCGCGGAGCTCGAGCGCTTCAAAATACTTTCTGTTTCCCATGTTCTCTCCTTTCGCGCGGCCGTTCTTTCCGTCCTGTGCGGGGCCGGCCCGAAACAATATGATGATATATCATTTCGGGGAGGGAATAAAGATTTTTGTAAGCGGCGCCGTCCCTGACGGCGTACTTGTCCGGATGAAGCGCTGTTGATATAATTTATCTGCGGATCGGCGCGCTGCCGGGAACGCCGCGAAGATCCGCGAATATTTAGATAATAAACTGATAAGCATATTCAGATCATGATAAGGAGGACGGGATGAACTACAGAAAGCTCGGAGACACAGGCCTCATGGTCAGCGAGGTGGGCTTCGGCGGCGAGTGGCTCGAGCGCCACAGCGAGGCCGAATGCGTCGAGGTCATAGAATACGCGAGAAAGCAGGGCATAAACATCATCGACTGCTGGATGAGCGAGCCCAACGTCAGGACCAGCATAGGAAAGGGCATCGCCGGACACAGGAGCGAATGGATAGTGCAGGGCCACATAGGCTCCACCTGGCAGGACGGCCAGTACGTGCGCACCAGAGACCCCAAGCTCGCCAAAGAGGCCTTCGAGGACCTTCTCGCGCGCCTGGGGACCGACTACATAGACCTGGGAATGATACACTACGTCGACGAGGAGAAGGACTGGAACTCCATACAGGGCAGCGAATATCTCGATTACGTGCTGCGGCTCAAGAAAGACGGAGTGATAAAGCACATCGGCATGAGCACCCACAACCCCCTGGTCGCGCAGAAGGCGGTAAGATCCGGCCTCGTGGAGATGATACTCTTCAGTATCAATCCGGCCTTCGACATGAGGCCGCCCAGCGAGAACATCGACGATACCCTGTCCGACGAGTACACGGAGGGGCTCTCGGGCATCGATCCCGACAGGGCCGAGCTCTACAGGCTCTGCGAGGAGAGAGGCGTCGGGATCACCGTCATGAAGGGCTTCGGAGGCGGCAGGCTCTTCGATCCCGCCAGATCGCCCTTCGGCGTCACCCTGACCCCGGTCCAGTGCCTCCATTACTGCCTGACCAGGCCCGCCGTGGCCGCCGTCATGTGCGGCTTCGACGACTGCTCCCAGGTGGACGCCGCCGTCCATTACGAGACCGCTTCAGACGAAGAGAAGGACTA
>JAEEIC010000061.1 GCA_016281165.1 Bacillota bacterium
AGCGTCGTTTTCGGCCAGCCCTGCGCCTTCGAGGATGCGGAGAACGTCGAACACGTGACGGCCCTGCACCGCCTGGCGGTCTCGAAGATCGATGAATACAAAAACGCGGAGACGGCGGACAGCGCGCAGCTTTACGACGCGCTGAACGAGGAGCAGGAGTGGTACTATCTGGACTTCGATTACGAGCTCAAAAGCGGCAGGACCATGTCCAGAAGGCTCAAACTGCGCGGAAATGATCTGCTCGCCTCAGACGATCTCAGGGCAGTAGTGCTGAAAAGCAAGGGCGAAAACACCATCTTCCGCGATATCGAGGGAAGGCTCGCGGGCGCTTCGAACATAAACGTGGACTGCTGGTATAATGACTGGAGCATGGACGCCGAGAAATACGCGGCGGACGGAAAACTGCCCGACATGCCCGTGCCGACGGCAGAAGAGGTGGAAGAACTCAATCAGAAGCTCGAGAAGGCGCTCACCGGATTGAGCAGGGAGGAGCTCCTCGCCCTTGTCCAAGCCGCCGCTGAAGACTACGAGGCTCTGCCTTTTGAAGCTCTCGCCTCCTATCCGCGCTTCGCCGACATGCATCTGAACATACACGCGGAGTACGACAGCTTCGATCAGGAGCTCTTCGAGGAGCTCGAGGAGCAGCAGGGCCGGATCTATTACATCTGGCACAGGGAGAAGACTGCCTACGAAAGAGAGTCCTACGTCGAGACCCTGATGCTTGATCTCGATGCCAACTGGCCGAGGACCCTGGCCATGCTCAGGAGCATCGCGGAAGAAAACGATTAAAAGACCGAAACGTACAATAAAAAAACACATAAGCGCGGCGCCGGATGTTCTCCGGCGCCTTTTTTGTGGTATCATAGTATCTGTAAAGGAGCGGCCAAAAACCGGGGGTGATGATGATGGAATGGTACAGGATCTGCGCGATCGACGAAAAGACATTCGCCCTGTGCGAGCCCCTGCATCCCGAGGACCCTCATTCCTACCTGGTGCTGGGAGAGGAGAGGGCGGCCCTGATAGATACCGGGCTCGGCGTCTTCAGCATGAAGGAAGAGATCCGAAAGCTCACGGAGCTTCCTGTTACCGTGCTCACCACCCACGCCCACTGGGATCATGTGGGGAGCCACCGTGAATTCGAGCATATAGCGGTCCATCCCCTGGAGCTCGGCCTCATCAGCGGAGAGAATCCCATGACTGAAGAGCAGCTGATGGCAAGGCTTTTCGAGGACGGCTGGCAGGCTCCTGCGGGCTTCGACGCTTCCTGCTACCGCTTCTACGACGGCGGGGCGGATATGAGCATAGAAGAGGGCGGCGTCATCGATCTCGGGGGCAGGATCCTTAAGGTGCTCCATACTCCGGGCCACAGCCCCGGCTCCTGCAGCTTCTACGAAGAAGAGCGGAGATATCTCTTCTGCGGCGATCTGCTCTACGACGGGGCTCTCTACGCCCATCTCGCGGGCAGCGACCCTCTCGTCTACAGGGATTCGATGGACAGGATAGCCCGGATGGATATAGAAAGGCTGCTCCCGGGCCACAACAGCCTTGATAAAACAGGCGCGCTGGCGCGGCAGGCCGCCGCGGCCTTCGACGAGCTTTACGAAAAGGGACTGCTCAAAAAAGGCAGCGGGACCTTCAGCTTCGGCGGATTCAGCATCAAGCTGTCGCGATAGATCAATGTATTTCATGATGCGCATTAAAAAGGGGTTTATCCGATGAGATCGATCAGAGACATATACAAAGTGGGCGTGGGACCTTCCAGCTCGCATACCATGGGCCCGGCAAAAGCCGCCGAGATCTTCAGGGAACGCGTTCCCGAGGCGGACAGCTTCAGGGTCCTTCTTTACGGATCCTTGAGCAAGACCGGCAAGGGCCACGGCACCGACAGGGCGCTCAAGGACGCCTTCTCTCCCCTGGAATGCGACGTGGTATTCTCGGCTGCCGATCCCAAAGACATGAAGCACCCGAACACCCTCGACCTCATAGCCTTAAGGAACGGCGAAGAGATCGAAAGGGCCCGGGTCCAGAGCATTGGCGGAGGCGATATAGTCTTCGAGGGCGACGACTCCTCGGGCGCCGAGGAAGAGGTCTATCTTGAGAACTCCTTCGCCGAGATCGCCAGCTTTTGCGCCTTCAGGCATGTCGATCTGCCCGAATACATCGAGCTCAACGAGGGCGAGGAGATCTGGGGCTTCCTCATCGATATCTGGCATCACATGAAGGACGCGGTGAAGGAAGGCCTGAGCAGAGAAGGGGAGCTGCCCGGAGGGCTGCACGTGCAGCGCAAGGCCAAGTACCTCTTCGAGCATATCGTGGAAGACAAGCATTCCGAGCTCGTGGAATGCCAGAAGGTCAGCGCTTTTGCCTACGCGGTGAGCGAGCAGAATGCCGACAACGGCATCATCGTCACCGCTCCGACCTGCGGAGCCTGCGGGGTCCTGCCCGCCGTGCTCTATTACTTCGCGGAGAAGAGGAAGCTCGACGACCTGCAGGTCGCCAAGGCCCTGGGCGTGGCCGGCCTCTTCGGAGAGCTCGCCAAGCGCAACGCCTCGGTATCAGGCGCCGAGTGCGGCTGCCAGGCCGAGGTCGGAGTCGCCTGCTCCATGGCCGCCGCTGCCTGCGGACAGGTCTTCGGTTATTCCATGGACCAGATCGAGTACGCGGCCGAGGTCGCTTTGGAGCATCATCTGGGCCTCACCTGCGATCCCATACGCGGACTGGTGCAGATCCCCTGCATAGAGCGCAACGCCGTCGCCGCCATGAGGGCCATAAATTCCGCCAACATCGCCTACTTCCTCACCGGCACCAGAAACATAAGCTATGATATCGCCATCAAGAGCATGTACTACACCGGTCTGGACATGAACCAGAGGTACAGGGAGACCGCCGAAGGAGGCCTCGCCAGGGCTTACCAGAGAAGGGGAAAGTGGTAAAAAAGAAAAATGCCCCATTTTGAGGGGCATGTGGTATCATCATATCAGGCAGGCCGGACACGGATGGCCAAACTATTTGTGCTGAATGATTTTAGAGAGCACCACCCACATCCTGTCCCCTGCCTTTTTATCGCTCTCTACGCCTGAGGACCGTCGCCGCTCTCCGCCTCCTTCTTCCCGTGCTTTTTGTAATACAGGTAGGAACTGAGCATGGTGATGACCGAGCTTAAGAAGGCTCCCGCCATGATCACGATGAAGCTTGCCAGGGCCAGGCCTTCCGTTTTCAGGGTCAGGACGCCGGTCATAAGAGTCAGGATGCCCGTCACCATGAAGCAGATGCTGCCGATCCTGTTGGAATAAGCCCAGTTCTCGTCGTCGTCGAGTGACCAGGGGGTCCTGACGCCGAAGCTGTAGTTCCTGGCGTTCTTGGGCATGTAATTGCCCAGGAAGATGAAGAGGATGCCGATGAAGATGCTGCAGAGGGCTCCTATGTTGAGCTTTACGCCCAGGGCGGCGGCGTATACCACAAGGGCGAGGAACCATGAAAGGGCCGGCATCATGATCAGGACGACTATGAGGGGCTTGGAGGCGATGTTCTTCGACTTGGGATCTATGGACATCATCACCGCGCAGAATACTTCGCAGGCGGCCAGTATCGCGGGGATGCCGAAGACGGTCATGGCCTTGCTCGACCAGCCGTTGGGCTCGCCGTTTATCCCGAAGTGGGTGGCGATGACGTCGGGCAGCCTGTCCCAGAGCACGAGCCCGGCGATCATGGGCGCCAGGGTCAGCAGGGTCGTTATGATGATCAGTGTTCTGTATCTTCTGAGCATTTTATTTCTCCTCCTTAAGCTCGCTCAGCCAGAGCATGACTTCCTCGATCATGCTGGTGTTGAGCTCATAAAAGATGAATTTGCCTTTGCGCGTGTCGCGTATGAGGTCCGCTTCTTTAAGGGTCGCCAGATGCCTTGATATGGCGGGAAGGCTCATCTCGAAGTGGTCTCCGATCTCGCCGGCGCTGAGGCTCCCTTCCTTGAGGAGCTTCAGTATCTCTCGCCTGGTGGGATCGGCCAGAGCCTTCATCGTGGTCTGTATGCTCAAGCCTTTGGCCTCCTTTCATGACGGGCCGGGTGATACGGCGGTCCGTTCAGCACTATGCGCCGTATGTCCCGGTCTTTCATTTAACATTTAACTTAACTGTTAAATGAATGATAGCACCCTTCCTCCCGCCTGTCAATATCCCCCGGCGTCTTTTTTCTTTGCTGAAAGCTCCACAGGGAGTATAATCAAAACAGTGATATAGAAACTGCGTGAAAGACAGGAGGGATATACCGTGAAAAAGATAGTCGTGATCTGGTCCAGTCCCAATAAAGACGGCCTCACCCACAGCGCCGCCGCCTCCCTCATCGAGGGCATGAGGAAGGGCGGAGCGGAGGTGGAGGAGGTCTGGCTCAACGGCCTCGATATGCGGCACTGCATGGCCTGCGGCAGCGGCTACGGCGCCTGCAGGAGCGAGGGGCGCTGCGTCATCCCCGACGACTTTAAGGAGCTGTACGACAAGCTGGCGGAGGCCGACGGGATCGTATTCGTCACGGCCGTGTACTGGCACGACCTGACCGAGGTGATGAAAGCCTTTACGGACAGGCTGCGCCGCTGCGAGTCTGCCCACAATCATTATCTCGCGGAAAAGAAGGCATATATCGCCGCCTGCGCCGGCGGTACCGGCAACGGGGCGACCGAATGCCTCGTCAGGCTCGAGGACACTCTTCGCCACATGGGCGTCAGGACCTGGGACCGCATGCCCGTGACCCGCTTCAACAAAGACTACAACGTGCCTTCGCTCGCGAAGGGCGGGGAGCTCTTCGCGGTAAGGCTCGAGGAAGGCTTCAGATAGAGGCGGAGCATGAGGATCTGGGAAAAGATAAAACGCTTTTTTAAGGGCGGCAAGGCTGAAGAGAAGGCCGGGCGGGCCGCGGAGGAGCCTGAAGCTCCGACCGCTGATGAGCGGGAGCTCCTGCCCTGTCCGGTCTGCGGCGCCCTCTGCCTTGAAGAGAAGGGCGCTTACGAGATCTGCCCCGTCTGCGGCTGGGAGGACGACCCCCTGCAGAGGAGAGAGCCCGACTTCGCGGGCGGAGCCAACAAAATGAGTCTTAACGAGGCCAAAAGGGCCTGGACGGAGAAGGGAAGTGTCAAGTGATGGACCGCGCGAAACTTAAAAGGATACTGATCATCACCGCGATAGCGGTGCTGGCCGCCGCCTATCTGATGGCGCTGGCGTCCCAGCAGCGGGAGGAGGCCCTGCAGGCCCAGGATGGCGGCAACGTCCTGCCTTCGGAGCAGTCCCAGCAGATCGCCCAGAGCCTTGAACAGAGCGCCCAGCAGCCGGCGGTCCCGGTCGCTCCGCCGCAGGATCTCGCGCAGGCTCCTCCGCAGGAGCCCGCTCCCGCCCCGCCCGAGGACGCGGTGATACATCAGGCGGCCGTCGAGGGCAGCGGGCAGGCGCCGGCGGACTCTCAGCAGCCCCGGCCTGAGCTTCCCAAGCCCGCGGTGTCTGAGCCCCAGCAGCCGCAGGAGCCCGGGAATGAGTATCTGGACGTCTCGTTCAGGAGCAAGAAGCTTTTGAACGACCATTACGAAAAACACGGCAGGGACATGGGCTTCAAGAGCGCCGCGGATTACGAGGCCGCGGCCCGGGACGTGGTGAACGATCCCGAGGCCCTGCACAAGACCGAGAAGGAGGACGGAGACGACGTCTACTACCTCGAGGCCACCAACGAGTTCGTCGTGGTCTCCAAAGACGGTTACATCAGAACGTATTTCCTGCCGGATTCGGGAAAGAAGTATTACGACAAGCAGTAAAGGCCGCGAAAGCCGGCAGAGGACGTAAACAGAACGAGAAAAAAGGCGCAGCCGCGGGGCTGCGCCTTTTGAAGCTTTGAAAGCGCCGGTCTTTCCGCCGGGCCGCATCAGTTCGCGGCCTCGGGCAGAGCTTCCTTTCGCGCGGGAAGGTAGGTGACGCCTTCGCCGTAGATGGTCTTCCAGTCGTTCTTCATGGAGACCGGTATCCAGCCGAATCCATCGCAGAGGCCGAACATCTTCTCCGCCTTGGAAACGTTTCCGTTCTCCCTTTCGGTGTCGTCGCAGCAGAGCATGAACGCCAGGCTCCTGTAGGGATTGCCGCTTGTGACGTATTCGGCCATGCTGCTGTCCCCGGTGGAATTGCCGAATGAGAGCACCGGCTGCTGGCCTATCTCCTGCATGATGACGGAGACCTTGTTCATCTTGAGGTTCTTGATGATGAAGTCGCCGCCCAGCACCAGCTCGTCGCCCTCGGCGAAAACATAGTCAAGGCCGTCGGCGCCGCCCTGGTTGCTCGATACGATGGTCTCGTCGGATCCGATCAGCTGCCTGTTGGGGAGGCCCAGAGGGGAACCGCAGGCGATCCCGCGGACGATCAGGCGGTCTGTCCCGCTCACGACGTAGACCGTGAAACCGTTGTTTTTGAGCAGATCTACCACCTGCAGCATCGGCAGGTACCAGCCGTCGCCCCTGTTCATCCCTTCGTAGCTGGGCATGGGCTGCTTCTTGAACTCCTGGATGTAATCGTTGAACTCTTCGACGGTCATGCCGGCGAAGGCTGAAGCCACAGCCCTTCCGTGGTCCATCTCAAGGCCTGTGAAGGAGGCTCCGGTCTCGTTCTGCGCCTTTATCTTGTTCGCGACCTCCTTCTCGAAGTCGGAGGCTCTGTCCCTGTGATCCGGATCCTCGAGGACCCTGTACTTGAGAAGAGTGTAATCAAAGTAGTTGGGGTCGGTCTCGCAGAAGAGGGTGCCGTCAAGATCGAATACGGCTATCCTGTCGGTCTCGGGTATATAGTCGGGACTGCTCTCGTCGGTCACGGCCCTGACGTAATCCAGCAGCTCGCTCTTCGCCCTCGCGCCGCCGGTCCAAAGGGAAAGAGGCGCGGACGAGGAGATCATGCTTTCGAGCCTTTCCAGCAGGACGGCCGCCTGGGCTCTTGTGAGACTGCCCTTCGGGGCCAGCCTCCCGCCGCCCATACCTTCCATGAGGCCGCTGCCGGCCGCCCAGCCGAGAGCGGGAAGGTATCTGCCGTCAGCCTCGCCGGCGTCTGTAAAGCCTGAGATGCCGGCGTTTCCCTGCCTTGCCGTATCGATACCGGCCAGGGCCGCGCAGTTCATCATCATGAAGGCCGCCTCTTCTCTCGTCAAAGGCTGGGCAGGAAAGAAGGCTCCCTCCTTCACCGGGGCGATCCCTTCGGCCGCTGCCCAGCGGACCGCTTCGGTATACCAGGTATCTGAAGCAACATCGTTATAAGGCATCGCGAAGTTCACGACAGGCTCGCCCGACATCCTCCAGAGTATGGTCGTCAGCTGCGCCCTGGTGAGGAGGCTGTCCGGGCTGAAGCTCAGAGTCGAGGTCCCGTCCATCAGGCCGTTCTTGTACGCGTGGAGGACCCCGTCTTTATACCAGGCGCCTTCGGGAACGTCGCTGAAGGGCATGCCGCTCTTCCAGAGGTTAGCGCGGGCAGTCAGGTTCTCCTTAAGATCGGTAAAGAAGAACATGTAGTCGTAGATGTGATAGGAGCCGGTCTCGAAGATGTCGATCATCGGGGGATAATCGGCTGTATCGATGCCGGTCACGACCAGCTCGCCCCGCTCTCCGATATACGCTCCGCAAAGACCGGGCAGGGGATCGCCTTCTCCGCCGATGACGGCGCCGCTGTTGAGAGAGCTGCCTGCGGGGACGCTGTCGGTCCTCCAGTTGAGCGGGTTGATGGAAAGAGCGCGGGTCCCCGCGGGGATCACGATAGAGCTGCCGAGAGTCCCGTCCTCGCAGTCGAAGCTGACGACAGTGCCCAGATCCAGTTCTCCCTGAGCGGGCCTTATGTCGGGATATTCTTCGGTCAGTTCCCCGGTGACAGCCCAGCCGAGGGCGTAGACTGTGACCAGGCGGTCCCTCAGATATTCGGCGTAGCCCGTGTCTCCGCTGAAGTATTCCTTCATCAGTTCAAGGCACATGGCGGAGCCCTGCGAGAAGCCTGCCAGGATTATGCCCCTGCCGCCGTTCTCGTGCTCCAGATACCAGCTGAAGGCGGCGGATACGTCTTCATATGCCAGTTCGCCTGCCTTCAGGGTCTCTTCCGCGGGCAGCCTGTACGCGTTCATGGACATCTGGCGGTAGTAGGGGGAGAAGATCCTTCCCGCGTCCTCATATATGCCTTTTTCAAGGTCCAGCGCATATACGAACTGCCTCTTCAGCTTGTCGTTCAGATCGAACGAATTGGTCTCGCTCCTCGTATCCACCGTCGGGCAGACGAGGAATACGTCCACGCCGGTGTCCTCGCCGAGCCCGAGATAGGCCCAGCTTTCAGCCAGTCCGTAGTCAGGACCCGCTTTCTCCGCTTCCTGTCCGAAGGCCGCCGCCGGCAGCGCCAGCGTCAGCGCGAGGACTATCGTCAGTATCCTCTTCACGGTTTTCATCGATGCCTCCTGAGGTGTCTTTTTCGCTCAATGCTGCAAGAGAACCGGGCCGTCTTCCTGCGGGGCTTTCTGCGAGAACTCCTTCACCATCCTGCGGTTGAAGGATCCCATGGCCTGGCGCTCGTTGGCCGCCACGGTCTCCTGCTCTTCGGCGTCTATCTCGCGGGGAACGTGGGCCGCCTTGGACGTGAAGCTTGTTACGCCCGCGACGAAGGACGACTCATCAGGGCTGAGGCCGGGAATTTCGCCGCATCTCAGCGCCTGCTCGTCGATCTTGTTCAGCATCGCCTTCATCTTGAACATGTCGTTGACGCCTATGACGTTGTCGAAGTCGCTGTATCCGGGCTCCCCG
>JAEEIC010000062.1 GCA_016281165.1 Bacillota bacterium
GCCCATCATGAAATAGAGCTGGGCCTTGGCCCGCACGGCGTCCTTGTAGCGGTGCAGCAGCAGGTCCATGGCCCCGGGGTCTTCCCCGGCGGCGGCGCAGAGCTCCTCGTCCGTAAGGAGCTCAAGGTCTTTTTCGTCCGGGACGCTCATCTGGCCAGAGCCCTCTGCCTGGCGGCCTCGTAGAGTATTATGGCCGCGGCGTTGGAGGCGTTGAGGGAGTTTACCCTGCCCCTCATGGGGATGCCGACGACCAGGTCGCACTTCTCGCGCACGAGCCTGGAGATGCCGTCCCCTTCGCTGCCGATGACGATGGCGAGAGGCCCGGTGAGGCCCGCGTCGGGATAATTGACGCCGCCCATGTCGACGGCGGCGACCCAGACGCCCCTCTTCTTGAGCTCGTCGATGGCGGAGGCCAGGTTGCTCACCTTGGCGACCGGAACGTACTCGATGGCTCCGGCCGAGGCCTTGGCTACCGTGTCGGTGAGGCTCACCGAGCGGCGCGAGGGGATGATGACCCCGTGGGCTCCCGCCCCGTCGCAGGATCTTAAGATGGCGCCCAGGTTGTGGGGATCCTCGAGCCCGTCCAAAAGCACGATGAGAGGAGGCTCGCCCCTCTTCTCGGCGGCCTTGAAGATATCGTCTATATCGGCGTATTCGTGGGCGGCGACGTAGGCCGCGACGCCCTGGTGGGACTTGCCCGGGCAGAGCTTGTCGAGGACTATCTTGTCGACGTACTGCAGCTGCAGGCCGTTCTCGCGCGCCAGGGCCGCGATGACCTTTACCGAGCCCTCGCCGTCTTTTTGCATCAGTATCTTGTCGATGGGCCTGCCGCTCTTGATAGCTTCGGTGACGGGGTTGCGGCCGATGACGAGATTGGGATTCTCGTAGCCCGGATCCTTCGATATCCCCTGCCTGCCGCTCCTCTGCGGTCTTTCGTCCCTGCCGTAGTCCTTCGCGCTCACTCTCGCCGGTCTGGGATCGTTGCGGTCCCTGCGGCCGGAAAAGCCTTCCCCGGGGCCCGGCTTTCTGTCCCGGCTCCTGCCGCCGGCCGTCCTGCGGTCTTTGCCCGCGCTTCTTCCCGCGGCGGCGTCTCTGGCCGCGGATCTTGCCATTCTCTCGCTTTTTGACATTTTTCCTCCCGGGCCTCTGCCGGATAAAGAGCCGCGCTCAGCGGACCCTCTCGTACTCTCTGATATGATATGTATAACCGTTGTCTTCTATGGGACCGCTGTCTTTTACGCAGACGAAGCTGCCGTCGCGGTATTCGGGGAAGAAAGCGTCGGCTCCCTCCGCCTTCGCCTCGACCTCGGTCATGATGAGATAGTCGGTGCGGTCCCAGAAGAGCCTGTATATCGACTCTCCCCCGCAGATCACGGCGTCGTCCGGGATCTCGGGCGTCGGGATCGACCGCGAGATGACCACGGTGGTGCGGCCGGGCAGGGGCCTCCCGCCGGGAAGGCCTTCGACGGTCTTTCTTCCCATCACGATGAGCTTCCCGAGGGTCTCCTCTTTATAGTGCTTGAGATCGCCCGGCAGGCGGAAGAGCAGGCCGTTGTCCTTTCCGATGGCCAGATCTTTGTCTACTGCTGCTATGGCCTTCATGCTTCCCCCTATACCGCTACCGGTATGTTCTTTATCTGCGGGTTAGTCTTGTAGTTCTCGATGATGAAGTCGTCCAGGGTAAAGTCGTAGAAGTTCTTTATCTCCGGGTTCAGCTTGAAGCTCGGGGCGGGGAAGCTCGGTCTTGAGATCAGTTCCTCCACTATCGCCTCGTGCCTGTCGTAGATATGGGCGTCGGCGATGACGTGGACGAGCTCGCCCGCTTCCAGGCCGCTGACCTGGGCCAGCATGTGCATCAGGACCGCGTACTGCACCACGTTCCAGTTGTTGGCGACCAGCACGTCCTGGGAGCGCTGGTTGAGTATGCCGTTGAGTTTGTTTCCCGTGACGTTGAAGGTCATGCTGTAGGCGCAGGGCTCTAGACCCATCTCCGACAGATCCTGAAAGTTATATATATTGGTGATGATGCGGCGGCTGTAGGGATTGTTCTTCAGCTGCCAGAGCACGTTGTCGACCTGGTCCATCTCGCCCTGGGAGAACCTGTACTTTATCCCCAGCTGGTAACCGTAGGCCTTGCCTATGGTGCCGTCCCCGTCTGCCCAGGCGTCCCAGATGTGGCTGTGCAGCTCACTCACCCGGTTGGACTTCTTCTGCCAGATCCAGAGTATCTCGTCGATGCAGTTCTTCATCGGAGTGCGCCTTAAGGTCAGGGCGGGGAACTCCTCCTGCAGGTCGTAGCGGTTCACGACGCCGAAGAGCTTCCTGGTGTGGGCGGGAGCCCCGTCGTCGGCCCACCTGGCCCTCACGTTCTGGCCCTCGGTGGAAAAACCGCGGTCCAGTATGTCTCTGCACATGGTCCTGAAGATCTCGTCTGCCTTGCTCATGAGTTCCTCCAAAGCTTAATTCCCGGGCCTTCCGGCCTTCTTCCAGCTGGTCAGCACCCAGAAGGATACCAGCAGGCAGATGCAGGAATTGACGCGCCAGGCGGTGTTGTAACTGGTATATGTGAGAAGATATCCGAAGAAGAGAGGCCCGACCGCTCTTCCCACGGCCCTCGCCATCTCGTACAGCGACTGGCATCTGGCCACGTGGCTGGGGGGAGAGTTGGCGGCGATGAAGGAGCCCGCTCCGGTGGAGATCAGTATCTCGCCGAGGCTCCAGATCACGGCGCCGATGACGACCATGAAGGGGAACTTCATGAAGCTGTAGGTGCCGTAGCCAAGGGCGTAGAGGCAGGTGCCTATGGCCATGTTGATGAAGTGATGGTTCTTCTTGGTCGCGCTCAGCAGGAAGGGAGTGCAGAGCACGATGACGATGCCGTTGGTGGTCCAGACGAAGCCCGAATAGTGGGACGAGACCTCCAGGCCGAAGAGGTCGGTGGTCTGCATCGAGAGCATGTAGTTAGTCATCTGGTAGCAGATCGAGACCGTCGCCAGAGCCAGGATGAAGGTCCTGAGGAGCTTGTGCTCGTTGATGACGGAGATGAGGCTCTGCTCTTTTTCGGCCGCGGGGATGGCGCTCGAAGAACCGGGGTATACGGTCTTCCCTTCGCTCTTCGCTCTTTCGAGCGCGGCCTGGTAGAGGGCGGCCTTGCGGTCGTAATTCTCGCTGACGTTGAGGGCGAAGAAGGTGATGCCGGCTCCGACCAGCAC
>JAEEIC010000063.1 GCA_016281165.1 Bacillota bacterium
CGAAGTCCCTCCGCCCATGCCGCCGAACATGTTCATCCAGGAATTGCCCGCCGCGCTCTGCTCGATATAGGAGATGGTGTCTCCCTCCTGCAGGCCCTCGGTGATCTGAACGTAGTCATCGTCGGAGATGCCGGTCTTGACTGAGACGTAGACGAAGCCCTCGGGGGCGTTCATATCCGGGAGCGCGTTGACGGCGCTGGGAGAATCGCTGCTCACGAGGACCACATTGCCCCTGACGACGGCGCTGTTGGGCACCGTGAGCACGTTCTCGGCCCTGGCTGCGATGATGCTGGCGTCGGCGTTCATGCCCGGGAGCAGCCCCGCGGTATCGTCTATCCTGATGGTGACGGGATAGCTGGTGGTGCCGTTGAGAGTGGTACCGGCGACGGAGACCTTGGTCACCGTGCCGCTGAACTCACGGCCTTCGATCGCGTCGGCCGTGATCTTGACCTCCTGGCCCACGCTGAGCTGCATTATGTCGAGCTCGTCTATATTGAGTATCATCTCCAGATAGCTGAGATCGTATATGGTGCAGAGTATGCGGCCTGAGCTTGCCTTGTCGCCCGTCTTGTAGGCCTTGTCGACTATGGTGCCGCTGATGGGAGACAGTATGGCGTAATTGTCGAGCTGGTCGCGGGTGGATTCCATGGAGAGCTCGGCGCTCCTCAGGGCCTCCTTCGCCTTCTGTATGCTCTCGTCGATGTCGCTCCCGCCCAGAGTGACCACGGTCTGTTCCTTCTTGACGTAGCCCCCCTCCTTGACGTTCACAGCCTTTACCTCGCCCGAGATCTTCGCCGTGAGGACGGAGCCCGACTTGGCGGCGAGATAGGCGCTGCCGGTCGACGAGGCTCCGTTTATCGTCGCCGAAGCCATCTGGGACGTACCCAGCGCGCCGGGATTGTCGATCTCGATGGTGACGTTCCTTGTCATCATGCCGCCCAGACCCGCGATATCGGCGCCTGAGATCTGTGTGACCCTGCCGCTGAGGGTCTCGAAGCTCCCGTCGAGAGTGACCAGGGCGGTCTGCCCGGCGGCGAAGCCCTTCGCGTCGGCGCTGGCGAAGGGCAGCTTGAGAGTCATGACGGAGCTGTCCCTTACTATCCCTATCTGCTGGCCCATGCTGACGTGATCGCCCGCCGCGACGTCGAGGCTCACCACCTGGCCCGCGGTCTCGGCCTTGATATATATCATGTCGAGGGCGTCGTTATAGCCCCTTCTGGTCTGATCGAGCGAGATCTGGGCCCTTTCGAGGCTGCCGGAGACGTCGGAACTGTCGATCTGATAGAGGACGGAGTCCTTTTCGACCACGTCGCCCTCTTCAAAGCTGCAGCTTAGTATCTCGCCCTCGACCAGGGTCATGACGCTGTAGGAATTGGCGGGCTGCAGAGTCCCGCTCCCGGTCAGGACCTTCTCCAGACTGCGCTTTTCGGGGCTGGTCTGGGTATAGACGCTGGTCTGGATCATCTCTTTGATGGCCTGGCTCGCCTTATATACGCGGTAAGCGAAGAATGCCGCGGCTATCAACAGCAGGATGAGCAGTATCTTGAAGATGCCGATCTTTTTTAATTTGCTCCAGAATTTCTTCATATATCGATCCTTTGCGGCTTTACAGATTTTTCAAATGAAATATACTCCCGCATTGTGAAATCGGTGTGAACAAATGACCGCTTATAACAAAAAACGCGGGGCTTCCGGCCCCGATGAGAGCAGGAAACGCAGCCCGCCGGAGCAGACTGCGTTTCGTTCGGTTTCAGGACGGCATAGCCGCCGGTCCGCGGGCTTTTCAGACTGCTCTACATGAGCTTCCTGAACATGGCCTCGAAGTCCTCAAGGCTGGCGGGACGGGGATTGCCGGGCGCGCAGGCGTCGGCCGCGGCGGACTGGCAGAGGAACGGGAGATCCTCTTCCCTGAGCTTTTCGAGCTTGGTGGGGATGCCTACGTCGACGGAGAGCTGCTGCACCGCGTCGATGGCGGCCTTGCGGTAGGTCTCCTGATCCATGCCCTCGGTATCGACGCCGAAGGCCTCGGCGATGGCCTTATACTTGACGCCGGTGGCTTCCTTGTTGAAGTCCATGACTATGGGCAGCATCATCGCGCAGGCCACGCCGTGCGGGGTGTCGTATACGGCGCCCAGGGTGTGGGCCATGGAGTGGGCGATGCCCAGACCGACATTGGAATAAGCCATGGCGGTCACGTACTGGGCCAGGGCCATGCCCTCGCGTCCGTCGGGATCGTTGGCGACGGCGGCGCGCAGGTTCTTCGCGATCAGCTGGATGGCTTCAAGGTTGAGGCAGTCGGAGAGCTCCCAGGCGCCAGCCGTGGTGTAGCCTTCGATCGCGTGAGTGAGGGCGTCCATACCGGTGGAGGCGGTGAGGCCCCTGGGCATGGTCGACATCATATCGGGGTCGACGACGGCGATGTCGGGGATGTCGTTGGGGTCGACGCAGACGAACTTGCGCTTCTTCTCCACGTCGGTGATGACGTAGTTGATGGTCGACTCGGCGCCGGTGCCGCCGGTGGTGGGAACGGCGATGGTGAAGACGGTGCGCTTCTTGGTGGGCGCTACACCTTCGAGGGAGCGGACGTCATAATACTCGGGGTTGTTCACGATTATGCCTATGCCCTTGCCGGTGTCCATGGAAGAACCGCCGCCGATGGTGATCATGAAGTCGGCTCCGCAGGCGCGGAAAGCGTCGACGCCGTGCTGGACGTTCTCGATGGTGGGATTGGGCTTGATGTCGGAATAAAGCTCATAAGCTATGCCGTTCTCCTCCAGCAGATCGGTGACTCTCTTGGTGACGCCGAAGCGGATCAGGTCGGGATCGGAGGCGACGAAGGCCTTCTTGAGCCCCCTGGCCTTAATGAGTCCGGGGATCTCCCTGATGGCGCCGTGGCCGTGATAAGAGATGCCGTTGAGAACGAAACGATTGACTGACATGTTTTTCCTCCTGAATAGTGTCGTGTGGGATCTGTTGATGTATTGCTTCGCGCTTCCCTATTTCTTGTTGAGGAAGGCGTAGAAACCCTGTTCCGCGTCCTCGTTGTCGCTGGAGACAGTGCCTACCGGCATGCAGTAGAAGCAGAACTCGTCCTTGCCGTCCAGACCTATCATGCTGTCGCAGAGGTCCGAATCGAGAGCGCCGATGGCGCAGCCGCCCAGGCCCAGGGCGCTGCAGCAGAGGTAGAGGTTCTGGGTCACGTGGCCCGCGTCCATCATCATCACGCGGTGGGAATTGAAGCCGTAGCGCCACTCTCCCCTGTACTGGGTGATGCTGTAATAGAAGATGACGCTCGCCTTGAGAGCGAAGGCCTGGCCCCTTACGCTGGTCTTGACGTCGGCCATGAAGGCTTCGTCGGCGGGATCGCCCTCCTTCAGAAGCTCGACGGCATTCTTCATGGGAAGGTAGTGATAGATGCCGGGCTTGAGGCCCTCGACGTTTAAGACCAGAGGATAGACCTCGAAGGGATGGCGGGCGCCGGCGCTGGGAACGGTCCTCAGGGTCGCGTAATTGTTCCCTCTGATGCCCTTGACGCCCTGCTGGGCCCAGAGCATGAAGGAAAAGGCCAGGAGGCTTATGGGCTGCTGGGTGTAGACCCTGTTGCTCCTTCTGCCGTTTATGATCTTGACGAAATCATCGCACATGGGGAGATCCTCAAAGTTCATGGGGAGCGGGATGAGCTCGCCTGTCATCGGCTCCTTTACCAGAGGGGGCTGGGGAAGCTGGAGCTTCTGGTCGGAGTCAAAGGGCTCCTTGTGCCAGTGGATCAGTTCTCTGCTCTTGATGATCCTTTCCTTCTTTTCCTGTTCTGTCATGGTCTTTTCCTTTCTGCCGCTTGAGTGAAAACGTATGTGAAAGTGGATCTTATCTGCCTGAGGAGGCTTATTTTTCGGCGAGGCGCGCGAGATATTCCTTTTTGCTCAATCTGTAGGAGGGATGCATGAGGCCCGTCGGAGGATAGTATTCCGTTCCGACGTAATCCAGACCCAGCTTATCCGCCACGCGGGCCGACTTGGTATTGCCCGGATTGTGTCCGGCGAATACGCTCCTGGCGCCGAGCTCCTCGAAAGCGTATCTGATGACCCTTCGGGAGGCTTCGACGGCAAATTCCCGGCCCCAGAACTCAGGCCTCAGATGGCAGCCTATCTCGAGCTCCATGTTTATGGAGGGCCTGTGCGGACGCAGCCCGCAGACTCCGGCGAAGCGGCCGCTCTCGAGCTCGAATATGGGCCAGTACTGCATGCCGAAACGCCTCTGATTATCGATCTCGAGCGCGAGCCTGGCCTTGATCTGCTGCCGGTTGAATGATCCGTTGGCGGAGATGAATCTGGTGACCTCGGGGTCGCCCCAAAGAGCCTTCGCGAGATCTTCGTCGTCTTCTGTCCAGACCGAGAAACCCAGCCTCTCGCTGGTCATGAAATAGTCTCTCATTTTAGAGCACCCAGGCCAGGGCGACGAGAACGTCCCAGTAATCGTCGGTCGACATAATTATTGTATTGTCATCTTTCTTGGAAAATCCGGGGAAGAAGCTCGACTTGGTCGCCTGGACATGCTCCTTGTAGCAGATCTCAAGCTCGAAATGATCGGGCAGAGCGCAGAGAGCGTCGTCCAGCGGCTGCCTGATGGAATCGTAGGCCGCCTGCTTTATGCGCTCGCAGGCCAGCTGCGGATGTATGCAGGTGACGATCCCGCCGTATCCCCTCTTCACCGGCACGGTGATGAGTCTGGGATGCAGGGGCCTGCTGTCTTCGCAGAGCATCTGGTCGCCGGTCAGCAGCACCGAAGGGCAGCCGACGCTGGCGCAGGCCCAGGAATGCATCATGAATTCCGACATCTTCACGCCGTTGAGTTTGATATACAGGGTCTTTGTGTTGTGAGTGTGCGAGAGAGGATTGCCGTCTCTCCCGGCGGCGGAATGCCAGCCCACGTACATGGCGGCGTCGAAGCCCTCCTCGACCCCGGTCACCATGCCGTAGGGGGAACCGTTCTTCGATCTGGTGAGCTCTACTTCTTTCGGCAGAAGCTCCGGGATTATGTTCGTCATCGGCCCGTGGGAATCCTTGACGCGCACGTAGTCGGCGCCGGCTTCCAGAGCGCCCTCGCAGGCCGCGGCGACCTCAAGGCTCATCTGCCTTCTCGCCGCCTCATAATCATAGCCCCCCTGCTGTCTGCACTGATCCCACACCGCGGTGGTGGCGATGCCTTCGATGTCCGCGCTGATAAAAACTCTCATCTCTTTCACTCCTATTTGTCCAGTACTTCGACCTGGATGTGCTTCACGCTGTTCTCCATGAAGGCCGCGTCTTCGTCCGTAAGGGCGATATCGAAAGCCTTCGCGCTGTCTTCCGCGCTCTTCGGGGTCCTCATGCCGACCAGCAGGCTCATATTATCGTACTGCTTAAGAGCCCAGGCCTGGGCCAGATTAGCGTAGGAACAACTGTACTTTTCGAGAAGGGGCTTCCAAAGCTCGAAGACCTTTCTCAGCTCAGCCTTATATTCCGCCCCGTACCAGGGGATCCGGGCCCTGATATCGGTCTTTTTGAATTCCCTGTCGAGGAAGGCGGGGCCGGTCAGGAAGCCCTCTTCGAGCACGCCGTAGGTCTGGAAGCTCGCGCCGTACTTTGAGCATACGTCGAAATAATCCCTGCCGTGGAAGGGAGAAAGGACGCTGAAG
>JAEEIC010000064.1 GCA_016281165.1 Bacillota bacterium
GGGCGGCGAAGGCTTCGGGCTGCGAAAAGCTCATCTTCTACTCGCCTCTGGGAAACGAGGAAGCGGCGGGGGCAAAGGCCCTCTTCGCCGCCAAAAACATAAGGAAAGAAGACGGAAAGACCGTTTTTGAGATCTGGGAAAGAGAGAACGCGGACGCGCCCTTCTCCCTCTCGCAGGAGATCGCCCTCACGATGCCGGGCCTCTTCAACGCGGAGAACGCCCTCGCGGCCTTCATCGTCTGCCGCCTTCTCGGCATTCCCAAAGAGGTCATAAAAGACGCCCTGCTCTACGCCAGAGCAGCCGGCCGCATGGAGCTCTACGAGGACAAAGCCCGCGGCGTCACCTTCATCGTCGATTACGCCCACAACGAGCTGAGCTACGAGAAGCTCTTCGCCTCGGTCAGGAGCGAATATCCCGGCCGCAGGGTGGAGATAGTCTTCGGCTGCCCCGGCGGCAAGGGCCTCTCGCGCAGAGTGGAGCTGCCGAGGGTCACCGCCAGATACGCCGACTACGCCTGGATAACAGAAGAGGATCCCTTCATGGAGGATCCCGGGAAGATCTCGGAGGAGGTGCTTAAAAATCTTGAGAGCTTCGGCGGAAAAGGCGAGATCATAGTCGACAGGGAAAGATGCATAAAGACCGCCTTCGAAAAGGCGGCCTTCGGGACTGTCATAATCCTCGCTGCCAAGGGCAGAGAGCTCTACCAGCACAGAGGGAACGAATATGTGGCCGTGACCTCGGACGCCGAGCTGGCGGCGAGGCTCACCGGCTCCCCCTTCCCCTGATCAGTAGACTATGGTCCTGATGAGGAAGTTGATGATGCGGCCGCAGACGGGGCTCAGCAGCGTCGAGGGCAGCCTTAAGATCAATACCATGAGCAGGATGTACCTGCTGTTGAGATACAGGATCTGATAGGTCCTGTTATTTCTTATGTTGAAGATGTCGCCGACCAGGCCGTAGCCGTCCAGAGGAGGCACGGGCAGGAGATTGAACATCATCAGATAGATGTTGATGTAGACGATGTTCAGCAGCACCGAGGTCAGGGCGCTCCCTATCCCCGAGTCGAAGAAGCTGCCCGAATGATAGACCAGCCTCAGCAGGAAGGAGGTGACCACGGCAACAAGAAGGTTCATGCTGATGCCGGCGACGCCTACCAGTATGCTGTCAAGCCTGCGGTCCCTGAAGTTCAGGGGATTGATCTGCACGGGCCTGCCCCAGCCGAAGCCCAGGAAGATGAGGGATATCAGCCCCATGGGATCGATGTGGGCCCTGGGGTCGAGGGTGACTCTTCCCTGGTAGACAGGCGTGTTGTCGCCGGAGAGCTGGGCGACCTTGGCGTGGCCGAACTCGTGGAAGGAGAGGCCTATCATGATGGCGGGGACGATGAGCAGAGTATCGACGACCCAGCTGATGAGGCCGGAGATCCCCCCGCTCATGAGCCTCATCAGAGGTCCTTCGACTATGAACACTATCAGGAGCAGCAGCAGGAAGCGGTCGCGCCTGAGCATATACATGAGATTTCTGAACATCTATCGATCCTCCTGTTCTTCGCAGAGGGCGCCGTAAAGGCTGAAGGTCTGGGGCTTCGTGATGCGCACCTTCACCATGCGTCCGATGAGGGAGGGGTCTCCCGGAAGGTCCACCACCCTGCCCGACTCGGTATGGCCGGTGAGCATGTCGGGATCGGTCTTGCTGGGGCCTTCGATCAGCACCGGCAGGACGGCGTCCCGGTATTTTTCGGCCTTTTCCTCCTGTATGCGGTGGATGGCCTCTATGAGGCGGCCAAAGCGGGCGTGCTTGATCTCTTCGGGCACCTGGTCTTCCCTGGCGGCGGCCGGGGTGCCCTGCCTCACCGAATAGATGAAGGTGAAGGCGGAGTCGTAGCGGACCTCTTCGACCAGGCTCAGGGTCTGCTCGAAATCCTCCTCGGTCTCGCCGGGGAAGCCCACGATGATGTCGGTGGAGATGGCGATATCGGGGCAGGCCTGCCTCAGCCTCCTCACGATATCAAGGTACTGCTCCCTGGTGTAGACGCGGTTCATCTCCTTCAGGACGCGGCTGCTTCCGGACTGTACCGGCAGGTGTATCTGGCGGCAGACATGGCCGGGATCTTTGAAGAGCTCGATGAGCCCGTCCGAGATGTCCTTGGGATGAGAGGTCATGAAGCGTATGCGCTCTATGCCTTCGATCTTGTTCAGTTCCTTGAGGAGCCCCGCGAAATCGAGGTGAGGCTCGTCGGTCGCGGCGCAGTATGTGCCCGCGACAGATCTCGCCCTGCCGTAGGAATTGACGTTCTGGCCCAGGACCATGATCTCTTTGCAGCCGTTCTTCGCCAGTTCCTTTACCTCTTCGATCACCGCCTCCGGCCTTCTGCTCCTCTCGCGGCCCCTGGTATAGGGGACTATGCAGTAGCTGCAGAAATTATTGCAGCCCTGCATGATGCTGACGAAGGCCTTGAAGCCGTAGGCCCTGGCGGCCGGCAGGCCCTCCGCGATGGGGCCGGCTTCCGACAGCACGTCTATGATGTGCGCCTTTTCCCGCGAAGCGTTTTTGAAAAGGACGGGGAACTCGCTTATATTATGGGTGCCGAAGACGAGGTCCACCCAGGGGTACTTCGCCTTGAGGGTGTCGATGATGTGCTGCTGCTGCATCATGCAGCCGCAGACGCAGACCATCATGCCCTCTCTGTTCTCGTGCGGGTTCTTGAGCTGGCCCAGGACGCCGAAAAAGCGCTTGTCGGCGTTCTCCCTGACGCTGCAGGTGTTGAGGACCACGGCGTCGGCGCTCTTGGGATCTTCGGTATACGAATACCCCTGCTCTTCGAGCATGCCCGCTATGGTCTCGGAATCCCTCTCGTTCATCTGGCATCCGAAGGTTATGACGTGATAAGTCTTCATGATCTTACAAATATATCCTCGTTCTCGTTCTTCCTTCTGCGCTCCATCAGGGCGGCGAGAGCGTCTCGGGGAGAGATCTCGCCCTCGGTCACGCTGTAAAGGCTGCGGGTTATGGGCATCTCGACGCCCAGCTTTTCCGAAAGGCTGACGGCTGCCCTGGCGGTGTATATGCCCTCGACCACCATGCCGACCTGCTCGACCGCTTCCGCGGGCCTGACTCCCTGACCTATGAGCATACCGCAGCGGCGGTTCCTGGAGTGGACGCTCCCGCAGGTCACTATCAGGTCTCCTATGCCCGAAAGGCCCGAGAAAGTATTTGGGTCGGCTCCGAGCCTCGTCCCCATGCGTATCATCTCGGTGATGCCCCTGGTCATCAGGGCGGCTTTGGCGTTGTCGCCCAGCCGCAGGCCGTCGCTTATGCCGGCCGCCAGGGCGATGATGTTCTTAAGGGCTCCTCCCAGCTCGACTCCGGTGACGTCGGAGGCGGAATAGACCCTGAAGACCCGGTTCATGAAGGCGTCCTGGACCGCCGCGGCGTCGCCTTCCCGGTATGAAGCCGCGACCAGGGCCGCGGGGAGCCTCCTTCCCACCTCTTCGGCGTGTGAGGGGCCCGAGAGGACCGCGTAGCGCCCGCCGGGCCTTATCTCCTCCGCGAGCTCGGAGAGCCTTTTAAGAGTCTTCACGTCTATTCCCTTGGCGGCGTTGACCGTAAGGGCCGCGGGATCGAGAAAGCCCGAGAAGCGCTCGTAGACCCCGGCGAAGTGTTGGGCGGGGACGGCGAAGACCGCCAGCTCGGCGCCTTTTAAGGCTTCTTCGGCGTCCGCGGTGAATCCCATGGACTTCGGGAGCTCTACGCCCGGCAGATACCTCGTGTTCTCAAGCTTTTCAGCCATCGACGCGAGCCTTTCGGGATCCCTGTCCCAGAGGCTCACCTCATGGCCGTTATCGGAAAGGACCAGGGCCAGGGCCGTGCCCCAGCTGCCCGCTCCGATCACTGCAGTTCTCATCGTTCCTACCTACTTTTTCGAAAAACTGAGCTTCGATTCTTCGCCCCTTAAGATGCGGCCTATGTTGGACCTGTGCTTGAAGATCACTATCGCCGCCATCAAGAGAGCATACGGGAAGAAAGCCCTGTAGCGGAAAAAGCTCAGTACGGGAAGAGCCACGGCCGCCGCGACGGAGCCCGCCGAGACCATTTTAGTCAGGGCGATGACCGCGAGGGCGATGGCCGCGGTGAGTCCCGCGAGCGAAGGCGAAAGAGCCAGCAGCGCGCCCAGAGCGGCCGCGACCCCCTTTCCTCCCTTGAAGCCGTAGAAGACGGGCCAGATGTGGCCGACTATGACGAAGAGGCAGGCCATACAGGCGCCGCTGCCGCCGGCGAGGGCCCTGCCGATCAGGACCGCGCAGACTCCCTTGAGCACGTCTATCACCAGGGTGAGAGCGGCGGCCTTTTTGCCGTATATCCTCAGCATGTTGGTGGTGCCGGCGTTGCCGCTCCCCTGCTCTCTTATATCCTTCCCCTTGAGGCGGCTCATGATGATGGAGGGCGAGATGTTGCCGATGAGATAGGCGGCAAGAGCCGCGAGCGCGATCTTAAACATCGGCGTTCTCTCCTTTTTCCCTGAATACGAACTTGATCGAGGTGCCCTCGAAGCCGTAGCCCTCCCTGATCTTGTTCTCGAGATATCTCGAGTACGAGAAGTGCATGAGCTCGCGTTTGTTGACCTGGAAGGAGAAGAGAGGAGGCTTGACACCAACCTGCGTGCAGTAATAGATCTTGAGCCTTTTGCCCTTGTCGGAGGGCGGATTGTTCATCATCACGGCGTCGGCTATAAGGGCGTTGAGCTGGCCGGTCGAGACCCTCATGGCCCGGTTCTCGGCCACGGCCTTCGCCTTGTCGAGCACGGGAAGGAGCCTCTGGCCTTTTAGGGCCGAGGTGAACATGACCGGGGCGTAGTCCATGAACTGCAGCTCGCCCTTGATCTTCCTGGTCATGTCCCTCATGGTATTGGTCTCCTTGACCACCAGGTCCCACTTGTTCACGACCACGATGATGCCCTTGCCCGCCTCGTGGGCGAGCCCGACGATCTTTTTATCCTGTTCGGTGAGGCCCTCCTGGGCGTCAAGGACCATCAGGGCCACATCGCAGCGCTCGATGGCGGCCACGGCCCTCACCACGCTGTATCTTTCGATGTCCTCGGTGACCTTGCTGCGGCGGCGTATGCCGGCGGTA
>JAEEIC010000065.1 GCA_016281165.1 Bacillota bacterium
GACTCCCTCCATGAGGCTCTCCTCCGGCGACGCCAGAAGGATGCTCCTTGACGACAGCATAGATCTCGCCCCCGGGGCGGAGGAAAAGCTCGCGGGAAGGCATATCGTCCTCGTCGACGACGTCGTGACCACGGGGACCACGGCCGACAGCTGCGCGAGGCTCCTCAAGCAGGGCGGGGCGGGAAAGGTCAGCGTCCTGTGCTTCGCGGTGAGCCCCCTGCACAACAGGGTGGACATCCGCGAGGAGGATGAGATATAATCTCTCTTATCATTCCGGACGGGCGCGGGTCTGTGGAGGAAGATCCAGGCCAGCTATGGGCGAAGGGATCCACGTAAGCGGGGGCAGGAGGCTCCCGTGAGCATAGCATAGTTTAGAAGTAAGTCCTCGGGAAGATCCCGGCAAAGGCAGATGTGGGGCTAAAGACCAGGTCAGCCGCTTTCGGCCGGAATGATGTTTTTCACAAAAGCTTCACCCTTTATTAAAGGAAATCACCTTTCGGCGGCGTATATATAAATACAACCTGAAAGGAGGTTTTACATATGTTAGTAAAGATCACGAGCAAGAACCTTAACCCCAGCGAAAAGACCAAGGTCCAGATCGAGAAGAAGCTTGCCAAGCTCGACAAGTATTTCTCCCAGGACACCGAAGCTGGCGTGGTCCTCACCAACGAAAAGAACAACAGCGTCAAGCTCGAGGCGACCATCTACGCCGGAGGGCTGATCTTCAGAGCGGAAGAGAGGGGGAACGACCTTCTGTACTGCCTCGACATGGTCGTGGACAAGCTGGCCTCCCAGATGTCCAGATTCAAGCAGAAGCTGGTCAAAAAGCATCATGACCAGAAAGAAGTACTGCTGGCCAGCCAGCTGCCCGACGCGGCCGACGCCGTCGAAGAGGTCAGCGTGGTCAAGACCAAGCATTTCCGCATCAGCCCCATGAGCACCGAGGAAGCCATCATGCAGATGGAGCTCCTGGAGCACAGCTTCTTCGTCTACAGAGACGGAGAGAAGAACAACGTCTGCGTTGTGTATAAGAGAAACGACGGGACCTACGGTCTCCTTGACATAGAGAACTGAGGTTAAGACGCTCAAAGCGGGCGGGCCTTCGGGCCCGCCTTTTTAATTGTTGAAATGAAAGTCCCTATGCGATAAAATTAACTCTATATAAAGGGGGACCTCATGATCCAGACAATCACCTCGCTGTTCGCAGCCGTAAAATTCAGCGACGTCATAGACATAATGATAATCAGCGTGGTCATCTTCCTGATCCTCAATTACGCGAGGACCAGCAGGGCGGCTTCGCTCGGCAAGGGCATAATCTTCCTCATACTGGCCTACATCCTTTCGAGCGGGCGCCTGTACGTCTTCCACTGGCTACTGGGCCAGATACTCAGCGTGGGACTGGTCTCGCTGGTCATCATCTTCCAGCCTGAGCTCAGAAGAGCCCTCGAGTATATAGGCAGGGGCAAATTCGCCAAGGGCCAGAATTCCATGACCAGGATGCAGAAGGAGGAGTTCATCGACCAGATCGTGGCCTCCATCGGTTATTTCGCCTCCCGGAAGGAGGGAGCGCTGCTGGTCTTTGAGCGCGAGACCGCCCTTTCGGACATCGCCGAGACCGGCACCATCATAGACGCCAGGCTCTCCCAGGAGCTCATAGACAATATATTTTATAAAGGCTCGCCCCTTCACGACGGAGCGGCCATCATCAGAGCCGACCGCATACTGGCCGCCGGCTGCGTGCTGCCCCTGACCGAGAACACCAATCTCAGCAAGGATCTGGGCACCAGGCACAGGGCGGGCATAGGAGTCTCCGAGGCGTCGGACGCCCTGGTCCTGATAGTGTCGGAGGAGACCGGCATCATCTCCATGGCCATGGACGGCAAGCTCTCGCGCTTTCTCGATCTCAAGACGGTCCAGAAGACGCTCATGACTTACTATATGGACAGGAAGGACATCAGATCCTCCAGCAGGGATCTGCTCTCGATGATCTGGAGAAACTACAATGGAACGCAGCAGAGTTAGAGTCATAGATATCATATTATCCGTAATCATCGCCATCGGTCTGTGGGTCTACGTCATCAACGTGGTCAACCCGCCCATGAGCGTGACCATAAGGGACGTGCCCATACAGGTGCTGGGCCTTGAGTCCATACAGTCGACCAGGCTCACCATCGCGGGGGACGGAGTCTACACCTGCGACGTGACCGTCAACGGCGCCAGATCCGACGTCATCGGCATCGACGCGGATTCCCTGAACGCCAGCATCAACCTGACCGGCCTCTCCGCGGGCCAGAACTACGTCACCGTCAACGTCACCGGCCCTTCCAGCATCTCCATCGAGGACATACGCTCCCAGAAGATCCAGGTCTATCTGGACGAGCTCGTGACCGAGCAGAAGCCCGTCAACATAGTGCACGCCGATATCGAAGGCGACTATGAAGTCACCATCACCGCCCAGGAGACCGACAACATGCTGGTCACGGGGGCGAAGAGCCTGGTCAGCATGATAGAAGAGATCCGTATCGACCTGGATGTGAACGCCCTCAAGGTCGACGAATCTACGACCCTGAGGATCGCCGGAGTCCCCCTCGACGCCGAGGGCAACACGGTGCAGAACGTGAAGCTCTCAAGGGACCAGATATATATCACCGCCTCGATCTACCAGCTCTTCGACGTGCCTTTGGCCATCACCTATGAAGGCACGCCCGGCCTCGGGGCCCAGCTCTCCAAGGTCGATCTGCCCCAGACCTTAAGGGTCAAGGGAAGGAGCAGCCTGATAAAATCCCTGGGCGCCATCCCCACCGACGTCATAAACATCGAGGGCATCACCGACGATATCGTGGTGCCGGTAGTCTACCGCCTGCCCGAGAACGTATATCTCGGCGACGAGACGGAGCAGCCCGAGGCCAGCTTCACCCTCATCCACACCGGCGAGATATCCTTCACCTACGGCAGAGACGAGATACTCGTGAACAACGTGCCCGAGGACTGCCTCGAGTACAGCCTGCCCGAGGACTTCGTCGCCACGGTCACGGCCAAGGGCGACCTCGGCATCATAAGGCAGATAGAGGCGAAGGACCTGCAGCCCTTCATAGATCTTTCCGAGATCGCGGGCGGCGAGAACACGGTGGAGCTGCAGACCAATTACAAGAACGCCAGGATAACCGTCAGGATCAGGCCGTCGGGCGTCAAGGTCACCGCGGTCATGGAGGAAGAGGAGCTTCCGCCCGAGCCCGCCGAGGGCCAGGAGCCTTCCTCCGAGACTCCTCCCAAGGGGAGCACTGCCAAGCCCTGATCTGCGCGGGAAACTTTCCTGTTTCGCGGGAAGTTTTCCTGTTTTGCAAAAAATCTTTACTGAACGAAAGCGCACTGTTATAATAAATTGTTTAATAGTGCGCTTTTTGCGTGCGGAAAGCGAGGATCATAAAATAATGAGCAAGTATTTCGGAACCGACGGGTTCAGGGGCGAGGCCAATGTGGATCTCACCGCTGAGCATGCCTTCAGAGTAGGTCTTTTTCTGGGCTGGTACTACGGCAGGGACCCGAGGCTCAAGCATCCTCTCGACTATAAAGCAAAGATCGTGATAGGCAAGGACACCAGGCGCTCGAGCTACATGTTCGAGAACGCTCTCACCGCGGGCATCGCCGCCGGCGGGGCCGACGCCTATCTTCTTCATGTGACCACCACCCCCAGCGTCGCCTACGTCGCCAGGACCGAGGGCTTCGACTGCGGCGTGATGATCTCCGCCAGCCACAATCCGTTCCAGGACAACGGCATCAAGCTCATCAACGGCAACGGCGAAAAGATGGAGGACAGCGTCATCGACGACGTCGAAGCCTATCTTGACGGCCTCTTCGTGCCCCAGGGCGAGACCTGCGAAGGCCCCTGGCAGGTGCCTCTGGCCACCGGCGCCGATATCGGCAGGGTCATAGACCATTCGGCCGGCAGGAACCGCTACGTGGGCTATCTCATATCTCTCGCCACCACCTCCTACAGGGGCATGAGAGTCGGTCTCGACTGCTCCAACGGCAGCACCTGGCAGATCGCCGACAGCGTGTTCAAGGCTCTCGGTGCCAAGACCTATGTGATCAACGACCAGCCCGACGGCGTGAACGTCAACAGGAACTGCGGCTCCACCCACATCGAAGGCCTGCAGCAGCTGGTGAAGGACGAGCTCCTCGACGTGGGCTTCGCCTTCGACGGCGACGCCGACAGATGCCTGGCGGTGGACGAGAACGGCAAGGTCGTCAACGGCGACGAGATCATGTACATCTGCGCCAAATATATGCAGGAAAAAGGCACTCTCGGCGACACCAAGGTCGTCACTACCGTGATGTCGAACTTCGGCCTCTACAAGGCCCTGGACGAGCTAGGCATAGGCTACGAGAAGACCGCCGTGGGTGACAAATACGTATACGAGAACATGGTCGAGAACGATCACCTCATCGGCGGCGAGCAGTCCGGCCACATAATATTCAGGACTCTGGCCACCACCGGCGACGGTCTCATCACCGCCATCAAGGTCATGCAGTGCATGCTCGAGAAGAAGACCAGCCTCTCCAAGCTGGCCGAGGGCATCAGCATGTACCCGCAGGTGCTCAAGAACGTGGTCGTGACCGACAAGGACGTCACCATGAACGACGAGGCGGTGCTCAAGGCCAGGGACGAGGCGGCGGAGAAGTTGGGCGACAGCGGCAGGGTGCTCCTCAGGAAGAGCGGCACCGAGCCCGTCTTAAGAGTCATGGCCGAGGCCTTCGACCCGAAGGCGGCCGAGGCGGCCGTCGATCATATGATAGACGCGATGAAGCAGCAGGGACTGTTCGTGAGGATGAAATGATATGAAAGCAGCCAAAGTATATACAATAGAAGAACTCTTCGATCTCTCCCATACCAGGGCGGCCTCCCTCTTTGAGGGCAAGACCTATCCCTGGGAGGTCCTTCCCCTGATCAAGGACTACATCTACGAGCTGGGAAAGACTCTCCCCGCCGACGAGTTCGACGAAGTGCAGCCCGGAGTCTGGGTGGCCAAGGACGCTAAAGTCTATCCCAGCGCCTTCCTCGGCGCTCCCTGCATCATCGACCATAAGGCCGAGGTGCGCCACTGCGCCTTCATCAGAGAGAGCGCCATCGTGGGGCAGGGCAGCGTCGTGGGCAACTCCGTGGAGCTCAAGAACGTCATACTCTTCGACAATGTGGAGACTCCCCACTATAACTACGTGGGCGATTCGGTGCTTGGCTGGCACGCCCACATGGGCGCCGGCTCCATCACCAGCAACGTCAAGAGCGACAGGCTCCCGGTCTCGGTCAAGGCGGAGGAAGAAGCCCTCGAGACCGGCCGCAAGAAGGTCGGCGCCATGCTGGGCGACTGGGTGGAGGTAGGCTGCAACAGCGTCCTCAATCCGGGCACCGTCATCGGGCCCCATACCAATGTCTATCCAACGTCCAGTGTGAGAGGCGTCATCCCCGCCGGTTCGATCTACAAAGACGCGGATAATATAGTTGAGAAGAAATAAAACAGGAGAAAGACCGACATGAAGATCATCATCGATACCGAGGAAAATCTGGCCAAAAGAGCGGCTCAGCGCTATGTTGAGCTCATCAGGAACAAACCGGACGCGGTGCTGGGCGGAGCTACCGGTTCCACCCCCCTGGGGCTCTACGCCGAGCTCGCCAGGCTCTGCAAGGCCGGCGAGATCAGCTTTAAGAACGTCAGGACCTTCAATCTCGACGAGTATGTGGGCCTCGACGGCTCGCACGACCAGAGCTACCGCTATTTCATGAACCACAATCTCTTCGAGCACATCGACATCGATATCAACAACACCAGAGTGCCCAGCGGCATAGACACCGCGGCGGCGGCCGATTATGACAAGGAGATCGAGGCGGCCGGAGGCATAGATCTGCAGCTGCTCGGCATAGGCGTCGACGGCCACATCGGCTTCGACGAGCCCGGCACCCCCTGGGACAGCGTCACCCACGTGGTCGAGCTGGAGCAGAACACCAGAGAGGTCAATTCCAGGTTCTTCTCTTCTTTGGATGAAGTGCCTACCCACGCGGTCACCATGGGCATCAAGACCATAATGAACGCCAGGAGCATCATCCTCATGGCTATCGGCAGCAGCAAGGCCGAGATCGTGAAGAAGTTCATCCAGGGACCGGTCACCACCGACGTTCCCGCCTCCATCCTGCAGCTGCATCCCTTCGTCGAGGTCTATCTGGACGAGAAGGCGGCGGCCCTCCTGTAGGGCTTTGAGGAGCCTTTGAAATATCCGAACGTTCAATCTGTCTAACCTCTTTAATATTCGGTGATATATCGATAAAAAAGGGCTTCATCAGTTGAAAATTCAGCATTCCGCGGTGATGAAAAAAACCGCGGAATTTTTGCATTTTAGTGTTGACAATGAGAGATGTGTCTGGTATATTTACGGAGCGTTCAGAGAGCAGCCCCTGCGATCGGACAGCGCTGAAAAAAACTTTGAAAAAAGAAAAAACAGTGC
>JAEEIC010000066.1 GCA_016281165.1 Bacillota bacterium
CCGACCAACGTGATGAGATGCCGGATCTACGGGGCGGACTGCTCCTTCACCCTGCGGGGCAGGGGAGGAGCCGAGGTCCCGGCCTATCCTCCCGCCCGCTACGACGGGGAGAAGTTCGTCACGGCCGGGGGAACGGTCATCGACTTCGAGGAGAACGGCGGCGACGTCTTCTCGCTGGTAACGACCGACGGTCTTCTGATACCCATGGCTCAGAAGGCGAAGGCGCGCGCTCCCCTCCCGGAGGCCTGGAAGGCGCGCCTGGGCAAAAGATACATAGTCTGCGACGCGGGCCCCAGAGACCTCATCATAAACTCGCGGGCCACGGGCTTCGTCCTCAAGGAGCTCGACGGGGTACCCGGGATCCTCATGGTCACCGAGAACGACAAGGCGGGGCTCAGCCCCACCGGGATGAGCGAGTGCGCGGTGGCTCCTCTTGACGACGACAGGGCGGGCGGCTTCGTGCGCACCCCGACCTATCCCGGCAGGGACCATCTGTTCCCGATATTCGAGCTGAGAGGCGGGACGGAGTACTGCCGCTGCTGTTCCTACACCTACCGGGACGCGGAGAGCCTTCCTGTCTACGCGGGCGGGGGCTTCGGTCCCCGCGAAAAGGAGAACAGGGTCTACAGGATTGGAGCCCGGCTGGATGAGCTTCCCGCGGTCCCCGCCGGCAGGAGGCTCATGGCGGTCAGCGGCGACCTGGTCTGCGTCTGGGACTCCCTGACCTCAAAAACGCCCTTCGCGCCCATGGACAGGGGCTATCTGATCTTTATATGACACATGAGGCGGCGCGAAGCCGCGGAAGGGAGGGCGGAATGGAACCGGTCAAGGTCTTCTGCTACGGAGATTCCAATACCTACGGATACGACCCGAAGACGGGCTTAAGGCATCCGAAGAGCGTCCGCTGGACGGGCCTGCTGCAGGAGAAGCTGGGGCCCGGCTTTCAGGTCGTCGAGGAGGGCTGCAACGGCAGGACCACGGTCTATCCCAAGCCGGGCGAGGAGTGGAAGTCGGGGCTCTACGGCCTCAGGCTCTGCCTCAATACCTACAAGCCCGTGGAGATAATGGTCATCATGCTGGGCACCAACGACCTCAAGACCTCCTTCGGCGCCTCGCCGGAGGACGTCGCGGGGGGCGCCGAGAGGCTGGTGGCCGAGAGCAGGGAGTTCCTGCTCGAAAAATGCGGCCTCGCCCCG
The DNA here is from genome assembly GCA_016281165.1 of Bacillota bacterium. Classification (GTDB taxonomy): domain Bacteria; phylum Bacillota; class Clostridia; order Peptostreptococcales; family Anaerovoracaceae; genus RGIG2707. The sequence goes on from JAEEIC010000066.1 coordinate 1,197, forward strand.
GTCATCATCCTGGTCTCGCCCATACATATAAAAGAGGGCATAGAGAACGGCCCCTTCGGCTTTGAATTCGACTCTGTGTCGATAGAAAAGTCCCGCCGGCTGGCTCCTCTGTACGAGGATATCGCCCGCCGCCACGGCTGCATCTTCCTCGACGCCGCGGCTTTCGCCGAAGCGTCGGACGACGACTGCCTGCACATGGGCCCCGGAGGGCACGCCGCCCTGGCGGAGGGCATGTACGGGGCGGTCACGGAGGCCTTAAAGAGGCTCGAATGAGCAAAGAGGCGCGGGCGCCGGAGCTTTTCGCCCGCCTCTCCCTTACACTGAAAGGAGCATGAAATGACCGTTAATGTTTATGAGCAGTATTTTGAGGCCGAGCACGAGTTCGGCGGGGTCCCCAGAAGGGCCGCGCTGGTGACGCTGGTGAGCGATTCCGAAGCCGGCATGATATCGTACAAGGCGGCGGTGAGCTTCTTCCCCCACCGGGACGAGGAGGACTACGCGGTCTCTTATGACGACTATTACGAGACTGAAGTCTACAGCGCCGGGGGCCGCCGCTCCAAAAAGAGAGAGAAGGCTTTTCTTGCGGAGCTCCCCGCTATCATCGACAGTCTGAGCGAAGAAAAAGGGGCGAAGGTCTTCTGGGACCGCCCCTTAAGAGAAGCGAGACTGGGCTGAGCCCGGCGGTGGGATCCGCGCCGCGGCTAGAGCCTGTGCATGAGTTCCCTGTTCGCCTCGTAGGCCTCTTCGAACAGGCGGCGGAAGGGAGCGTAGGCTTCGTGCGCCGCGGGATCGGGCCTGTAGGTCTTTTCGGGCCTGATGACAGATCTCAGATCCTCGAAGCCCCCGTAGACGCCGGTGGTGATGCCGGCCATCAGGGCGTCGCCGTAGCAGGCTCCCATCGTGACCTTCATCGTGTTTATATCCTCCCCTGTGACGTCGGCGATGATCTGCATCCACAGGGGATTCTTCGTGCCGCCGCCGGTGGCGAGCAGCCTGAGATCCCTGGCGCCGGCGGCCTTGAAGCAGTCCAGTATCTGCGCGGCGCCGAAGGCGATGCCCTCGAGGGCGGAGCGGTAGATGTGGGCCCTGCCGTGCGCGAGGGAAAGGCCCAGTATCAGGCCTTTGGCGGCGGGATCGTCTATGGGGCTCCTCTCGCCCGCGAGATAGGGCAGGGTGATGAGGCCGCAGGAGCCGGGCGGGATATCCTCAAGGCCCTTCATCATGGCGGAGTAGGCGTTCTCCCCGCCCTTCTTCTCGGCCTCGTAAAGATCCGCGAAAAGATTATCGCGGTACCAGCGGGTCGCGGTGCCGCAGTTGTTGGTGCCGGCGGAAAGACTGTATCTGCCGGGGATCAGGAAGCCGCCGCTGTGGACACCGGGCCCGCTCAGGGGCCTGTCCGCGCAGCTGTACATGTATATGGTGGAGCCCAGCTGCAGCATGGTGTCTCCGGGATCGAGGACCCCGGTGCTTATGGCCTCGGACCCCGAATCGCCGCTGCCCGTCATCACGGGAGTGCCCTCGGGAAGGCCGGTGAGGGCGGCTCCTACGGCGGAAAGGCGGCCCGCCATATCGGTCACTACCCTGCCTTCGGGCAGCTGGTCGGGCCGGCAGTAGGGCCCGCAGAGCTCTTCCCTGATGCTTCCGTCCGCGTTGTAGAGCGGCCTGAAGGAGACCGCGCCCAAAAAGCGGTCGAGGGCGAAGCTGCCGGTGAGCCTGGCGACGAGGAAGGAGGTCCCGGTCAGGAACTTATGCGTCCTTTTATACACCTCCGGCTCTTTGTTCTTTATCCAGAGTATCTTGGCGGCCACGTCGTCGGAGCAGATGGGCCTTCCGAAGTGTTTTTCGATGAATCCGGGACCGTAATAGTCCGTCATCCACCTTATCTCGTCCTCGGCCCTCGCGTCTATGCCGTAGAGTATGGCCTTGCGCAGGGGCTTGAGGTCTCTGTCCACCGGCACGAGGCAGGTGCCGATGGTGGAAAGGCCGAGGCCGACGATCTTCTCCGGCTCTATCCCGCTCTTTTCGATCAGGGCCTTCGTCACGGAGCAGACGTCCGCGAGCCAGACCTTCTCCGCGTCGTGCTCGAAATAGCGGGGCCGGGGATTCTCCGTCCCGTGGGGAACGGCCGCGGCGCATATCACTTCTCCCGCGGTATCGATGATGACGCCCTTGGTCTCCTGGGTGCCGACGTCAACGCCCATCAGATATGCAGCCATCTATTCCGTCCTTCTGTACTCGTATACCGCGTCCATGAATTCCTTCACTCTTTCGATATCGGCCCTGTTCTCGAACTTCCCGTCCTTCTTGAAGGCGGTGCCCACGACCGCTCCGTCGCAGAGCGAGAGCTTGTGGGCGATGTTCTTCGCGTTGCAGCCGGTGTTGGCGAAGACAGGCACGTCCTTCGCGGCGGACTTGATGCGCCTGATGATCTCGTCGTCGGCCTCCTGGCCGGTGCCGGCTCCCGAGGCGCAGAGAGCGTCGGGACGGCAGGCGAATAATATGGACTTGGCCATGGCCTCCGGCTCCACATCGGAGATATAGGGGTCGCCCTCCGGGTTCGCTTTGTAGAGGAGCTTAAGATCGTCCAGGCCCAGGGCCTTCTTTCTTCTCAGAGCCTCGGCGACGTCGGTGTCGACGATGCCGTACATGCCGGCGTAGGCCCCGGTGAAGGCGTTGCGCACGAAGGACGCCCCGGTGGCGGCGGCGAGGTCTATGGTC